>CAYFLF010000042.1:0-11101 GCA_964343725.1 uncultured Bordetella sp. | reverse complement strand
GCAAACACATCTCGAAAACGCCCATGACCTACAGCGATCCTTGGTACAAGACTATTGGCGTACTTGGTTGTACCCATTGCGCGCAGAAGAATTGCAATGCATAACTTCTTTTATTGGTGATGCGCCAGATCGATTGCTGGAATGCATCCAAGTTATTTGGAAAGAGTCAGAGCGCAAACCCAATGCCAAAACAATATGCACCTCCAGTCCAAAAGACATTGTTCATGCCCACTTGGTTTGGACTACTGAATGTGAGAAATTGGCTGAAACATGCCGCGCCCATTGGAGCGATGAGATTTATGCAACACTGCAAGAGGTGGGTCACAAGAAGTTACTCAAAGGTGTTCAAGCTAAGCACTATGAAAAATGGCTTGAAGCGCTTAAAAACTGGGTTGTAGATCTTGCACCCACCAAACTTGACTTGATTGAGCGTTTTACCGCTTCGAAATTAATTTCAAAAAATTGGTCTGAAGCCAAGAACTTTGAATTTTTCTTGGCCATTGAAAAATATTTTGAATTTGCAAGTCGTCCACCTGATACCAAGAATCAACTAGCACTACACGCTGCCCTATGCGTTGGCGAAAAGTACCAGTCCATCAAAGCGCAACAAGCTACTTTTGATTTTTCAGATCTTTTGCAAAATCTCTATCGCGCTGTCAATGCTGAAGATTCGAGTTTGGCCAATACCATTCGACAGCAATATCCTGTAGCGCTTGTCGATGAATTCCAAGATACCGATCCATGGCAATACGGAACGCTACACCGCATTTATGCCAGTGAAGGCTGCACCGCAAGCCATGCGTTCATCATGATTGGGGATCCCAAACAAGCTATCTACAGCTTTCGTGGAGCTGACCTTAGTACTTACCTTAGAGCGCGAGGACACGCCCATTCAGTAGACCCCCTGTCCTTGCATACATTAAGTGTTAACCGCCGCTCCACTAGCGGTTTAGTCAATGCCATCAATCACATCTTCACGCAAATCGATGCTCCCTTTGCCTGCTCGCAAGGCCAAATAGATTACATACAAGTCTCCTCACAGGGCGATACGAAAGAACTGCTTAGCCCCCTTATAAAGCCGCAAACTGCCATGACGGTTTGGCATATTCCCTATGAGGGCGCCTCTATCAACGCAGACACACATCTCAAAACGATGTCCGAAGGTTTTGCTAACCAAATGGCAGCACTACTTAACCAAGGCATTGCAAAACCTGGTGACATGGCTGTACTGGTGCGCGGGCAATACCAAGCTGATGCCATACGAAAAGCATTAGGTAAACGCCAAATACCCAGCGTGTATTTATCCGACCGATCTAATGTGTATGAATCGGCGGAGGCCCTAGACATTTGGCGATTGTTACGGGCAATTGCCTCACCCAGAAAAATGCAATGGGTGCGTGCCGCTATCGCTAGCAATGTATGGGCGCTATCCCTTGAAGAAGTATTGTCAAAAACCCAAGATGAAACGCAATGGGAAGCGCAGTTAGACAACTTTCACCAATGGCAGCAAATATGGCAGCAACAAGGCGTCTTGGCAATGTTGCACCATTGGTTGCACAGCCAAGAGGTCGCAAAACGACTACTCGCACTAGAGAACGGCGAAAGACGTATCAGCAATGTTTTGCATTTAGGAGAACTACTCCAACGTGCAGCGCAGTCTTTGCAAGGCGAACATGCGCTAGTTCGTTTTTTAAGCGCCCAAATCAACGCGCCTACCCATACCAGCGATGCCCAAAAAATTCGCCTAGAAACAGACTCTCAGTGCGTGCAGGTCATCACGTACCACAAAAGCAAGGGTTTGCAATTTCCTTTGGTGTTTGTTCCATTTGCAGGAAGTTTCAAAACAGACAGCAACCCCACCACTGGCAACAAAGATGACGAATCGCGTAACGATGAACTACTTGAACCATCATCCGTAGATGAAGACATGCGTTTACTTTATGTTGCCCTGACACGCGCACAGCATGGGTTGTGGCTAGGGGTAGCAGAAACCTTCAAAGGCATGAGTGGCAGCGTTAGCAAGAAAAATTTAAAGCTCAGCGCTTTGTCTAAATTACTCCAACGTCAAGAGCGCAGCGATTTATCCAAACAATTACATGCTTTATGGGGCACTTGTGATGACATCTGCGTAGAAGAACTTCCGAAATCTGATTTCATACGCTACACGCCTATCTCAACTGATACAACCACACAACATGCACTGACACCTAAACGCCAACACCACAGTCTTTGGTGGACCGCTAGTTTTAGTGCGCTGACACGCGGCATAGAGTCGCAATCGAAGCGTGATGAAGATATCACAGCTGCCATCATGGATTCGGAAGAAGAGGCAGATATCTCATCTGATCATTTGCCTCCAAGCGATATAACTGTTCCAAGCGCAAGTGCTTGGCAAAACTTTCCAGCAGGCGCACGTTACGGCACATTGATGCATGACTTGCTGGATTGGTTGTCTCAAAATCAATGGCCAAATGCGAACCCAGTAGCGCCTGACTGGTCTAAAGAAGCTTGGTCTGAGTTATTCAAACGTAAAGCCAAGTGGTTACAACTTGATGATGAACAGCAGCATAGCCTTGCCAATTGGCTCCAAATAGTTGTTCAAACCCCTTTGCCCTTAGATACCTTGTGTCTGGAATTCAAATCACAAGCTTTGGTGTTGGGTGAAATCCAACCAGAACATATGTGGTCTGAGATGGAGTTCCACCTTGAAGCCCATCAATTACCTGCTTCGGTGCTGGATCAACACATTCAAACCTCTCTTTTTGCAGGTGCATCACGCCCCGCCTTACAGCCTCGCTTGATGCAAGGCATGCTCACAGGTTCCCTAGATTTGGTAGTGCAGCATGATCATCGCTATTGGGTGGTCGACTATAAATCGAACAAACTCACCGATTATTCAGCCATTGGGTTAGAAAAATCCATCTTGAATAAACGCTATGAAGTGCAGTATGTTCTCTACACCCTAGCCTTACACCGTTTACTAAAAGCGCGTCTACCGCACTACAACTACGCGCAACACATGGGCGGTGCAATTTATGTGTTCATGCGCGGAATACAAACCCCTAACGCAGGCGTGCATTGGAATCGACCACCGCAAATTCTGATTGAAACACTAGACCGCTTATTTGCAGGAGCCACTGCATGAGCGCCTTGAAAGACATCCTGCAAGGGTTTGATTACCAAACTTCCCTCAAAGATTCAATGGGGCTCAATGGGCTTGATATTTCTTTTGCCAACTTCCTGCAATCACACCAAGCTAGCTCTGATATTCGCCACTTTTGGTTAGCTGCACTCACCAGCCATCAATGGGGCCGTGGTCATGCATGTCTTGATCTAGCAGCTTTGCAATCACAAGCACAACATTTATTGGGTTGGAATCAAGAACAGTTAGAGGCACTCCCCGAAAACCTAAGCGCGGCCGCCAAAAACATGCCTTGGGTTCAAGGAGACTCTAGTCCCTTGGTATTGGCGCAAGACGCCCAAGGTGAACGTTTGTATTTGCGGCGTGCTTGGCATGCCGAACAAACGATTCAGCAACAGATCATTCAGCGCATCCGTCATGCCATTGAAGTACCTGCAAATCTAGACCAGCAACTTCAATCATTATTTGGAGCGGATTCCTCGATGCAACGCATAGCTTGTGAGGTCGCCGTCAAAAATCGTATCGCGCTCATTACGGGTGGTCCTGGTACTGGCAAAACCACAACGGTGGTCAAGCTATTGGCTTTGTTAATCGCATCTTCGCCAGAGTCTTTACAAATTCACCTATGTGCCCCAACTGGCAAAGCAGCTGCAAGACTGACAGAGTCCATATCCAAGGCTTTACCAAACCTACCTTCCGAATTGCGATCCAAGATTCCTACTCAAGCGCAAACTTTGCATCGCCTTCTACGCCATAACGGAACTGAACCCCGTATTCAGCCGTTGGCAACCGATGTGGTGATTGTGGATGAAGCTTCTATGGTTGATCTTGAGATGCTTGCCCAACTACTTGAAACGATTCCCATAAATGCACGATTGATATTGCTCGGAGATAAAGATCAACTTGCTTCTGTAGAAGCTGGAGCTGTGATGTCTCAGCTATGCTCTGGGACTCTTTTGCAAAAGCAAACAGTCAAACTAACGCACAGCCATCGCTTTGTTGCAGATAGCGGCATCGGCAAATGGTCCCAAGCAGTGAATGCTGAAATTGATGATCCAGCCAAGCACTTTCAAACTATCCAAGATTTATGGCACTCCACACCAGATTGGTTCAGTTCTAAGCAAACCACTAACCCTGACCAAGAAAATCAAGTACCCAGCGATGGACGCGCTACGTATGCAGTCACAAAACTGCAAGTTCAATCTACTCAAGATAAAACTTTACAGAGCATCTTTCGTCAAGGCTGGCACCATTGGTTGAATTTAGTCGAGAACCACCTCACACAACCCTCTTTACCGACTTCCGCCTCTAGTGACTCCCAAGCGGTTGAAATTCTGAGCGCATTCAGCCAATTTTGTGTCTTATGCGCAGTCAGAGAAGGTGCGTACGGCGTTGCCCAACTGAACGCACAAATCGAAAAGGCTTTGGGCTTTCCTTCAAGCGCTTGGTATGCAGGTCGCCCAGTCATGGTGACACGTAATGACTACGCTCTTGAGTTGATGAATGGTGATATTGGGATTTGCTTAAAGGGACCCAACGGCAAGCTACGTGTCGCGTTTTCCGATTCAGCTGGAGGTATCCGGTGGATCGTTCCGTCTCGCTTAGATGGCGTTGAAACTGTGTTTGCGATGACCGTTCATAAGTCGCAAGGCTCTGAATTTCAGCATGTCTTGCTTGTGATTCCACCGCAAGATTCAGCGGTTCTTAGCCGTGAATTGATCTACACAGGTCTAACACGCGCTAGAGAAAACCTCACCATTTGGGCACCGAAACCCGAAGTTTTCATACACGCTTGCAACAGACGAGTTTTACGTAGCGGGGGTTTAGGCGCAGGATAATAGCCGCATGATGCAAAACTACTTCGCGCAACTCGAGCAGTTGCTGGTACCACTCGTTATCGCTGGGCTCATTATTCTTTTCTCGTTGACCTTTTTTATGATGTGGTCGCGCCGGATCGGGCAATTACGTCAAAGCGTATCCCATCTTGAAAATTATTTTCGTAACTCCAACAGAGATGGTCGTGAAGCTTTAATAAAAGCCCAGAACGAAACACCTGATGAAGTTTTGCGCTTTTTGTTGCGAGAAACTGAAGCAGGATTAATTGACCTGCCCGTAGTCGACAGCACTGTTGCAAGCTCACCCACCAGTTACAGTTTTAGAAGCCACGCAGAAACGTGGACAGTTCGCGACGTATTAGGTGGGCGCTTAAATCTATCTTTGTTCGAAACCATGCCCAATCTTTTGATTGGGTTTGGTTTAATGTGCACCTTTATTTTTCTGGCGGTTGCGCTTCAGCAAGCTGGTTTGGCTTTAAACGCATTAGATGTCTCAGCCAGACAGCAAGATCAGGCGTTGCAATCACTGATTGCTACCGCTGGCGGTAAGTTCATCACATCGATTGCGGGGCTTCTTTGTTCCCTAGTTTGGAATTGGCGCGCCAAGATATCGCTTGGCGCATTACAAGCGAGTATTGACGCACTTTGTCATACCTTACGAAGCAAAATTCCAGATAACGCTGCGGAAGCGAGTATGCGGGTGCAGCTGTCCTTATTTCAAGAAATCCTTCAACAAAATCGTGCGCAAGTCGCTGAACTTCAAAGGTTGGAAGGTGGCCTGAGCAATGCTGGTAGCCAAGCGGCAGGTGAATTGAGTAAAGCTGGCGCTGTACTCACCCAAGGAATTACCACTGGCATCGGGTCTTTTGGTGATGCGGTTCAAGCCCTTGCGCAAACCATTCAAACCACCAATAACACTGTGCTTACGCTAGAAGGCGCACTCTCTCGTGCTGCATCTGTTGGCCAACAAGGGTCAGCGCAACTAGAAAAGCTCATGGCACAACTTTCACAAACTCTTGGAAATCTGCAAACCGTCATGGGTGGACTCCAATCGACCGCAGATAAGGTAGACGCGTCCGCCACTAAATTTGAGTCAAGTGCATCCGCGATTGAGAAAGCCGTCATCACCCAGCAAGAAACTGCCAACTCTTTCAAAGACAGCGCGCACACCACGGAGCAAGCACTCGAGACCGTGCGTACGCATTTGATGGATGCGCAAAAAGCACTGAACGGGACCGTTGATGCCCTCACAAAAGGTGTCAATGCTTACAGCACACAAGTAGCAGGTCTGCATTCCAAGATGGACCAACACCTTGCTACTGCAGTCAACCAATTGGGTGGCAGCATCACTAACTTGGAAGAGGTACTCGATGAATTCATTGATGCCCTACCACCCAAGTCTTGATGGAATGCTCTTTCAGCTATTACGCAACACCAGTTCTAGCTTGCCTTTGACATACCCATGTTTCTGAAAAACAGACGTCCACCCCCAGAGACGGAGAACGTTGAAGAGTCAGGCTATATGGCTTCTGCCAGTGACCTGATGATTGGCATCTTGTTCATTTTTATTGTGATGGTGATGGTGTTGTTAGCGCGTAAACCAGAAGAGCCCAAAGAGCCACCGCCTGACCCATTAGCCGCAGTTGTGCAAGCCATTGGCAACCGCTTGCAAGTAGCAGGTGTTCCTGTCACCATCAACCAAGCATCCGGCGTGATCACTTTGCCTGCAGACACTTTATTTGCATTGGGTCAACCTGATCTCGATAGCAACGGTTTACAAACTCTCAAACTTGCCAGCGAGCAACTTCAAGGAATTCTTCCTTGTTATGTCTATTCACAACGACGCGCCCTACCATCAGACTGCCCGTCCAACCCACAGCAAGTAGAAATTGAAACCATTCTGATTGAAGGTCACACCGATGCCTCACCACTTCACCGTGGCGACTACAGCAACTGGCACTTAGGGCTTGATCGTGCACGTGCTGTCTATAAGGTTCTCAATGCAGGTGCCATGCAAGGCTTGCGCAATCAACGTGAGCAACCGGTCTTTGGAATTAGCTCCTACGCAGATGAGCGTCCTAGCGATAAGAGTGATCCTGCGAAAAATCGTCGGGTCGAATTACGCTTTGTGCTGGCTTTTCAGCCTAATGAATTAGGTAATAACAAAGGTCCGACAAGCACGCTCAAAAAAATGCAAGAGACAGTCCGATAAAACTGGCATGGAAAACTTCTTTGCACCATTGCCGCAAGATTTTGAAAAGTTAGCGCTAGCCGCCAGCATCAAACGCAGCAGCAATTTTGGTAAAGACCCAGATCTTCGCACCGTGGGTGAAAGAACTTATCAGGCTTTTGCTTTGGTTGACTTTTCACCTTTAAGCGATTTACCTCGTCAGCGTGATTGGCGTCACATTCCCTATGCGCTGTGGCTGGAAGGGAACCATGGTTTGCATCCACACCGTCCACTGACTCACCACTATTTAGATGTCGCTGTGTTGGAGGCCTTGGAATCGCGCCGACCCTTGAAATGGGGTCGTAGTTTGTTACATACCTATTTGGAACACTTCACACCGCAGGATGCTTTGTTTCAAAAGCTAGCGCAAGCAGCGCATCATTTTTTTCACGATAAACGCGTGATCGATGCCTTACTAGAAACGCAAGCAGGTGGCTTATCCCGATTAATCACCACCTTGGATATCTTGGATCCCCTTAATGGCCCGATTCATGTAGCTAACGATCTGCTGACGATGCCAAAAGAAAAAACCTTGCTTCAGTGGCAAGAGCATCATGCACTCACGCGCGGATTTTGGTTGAACAACTTTTGTCGTCAAGCTTTTGCAGAGGCACT
This sequence comes from uncultured Bordetella sp., assembly GCA_964343725.1. Classification (GTDB taxonomy): domain Bacteria; phylum Pseudomonadota; class Gammaproteobacteria; order Burkholderiales; family Burkholderiaceae_C; genus Limnohabitans. The sequence continues at coordinate 3,279 of CAYFLF010000042.1, read as the reverse complement.
TCAAGCACCAGAAAATGTGCGTGCAACCCTACCCTACATTGAGCGTATTTGCGAATGGGCAATCCACGATGCAGGCACGCCCACACAGCGTTTTCGTTATCCGATTTGGCGGGATGAATTTGCCTACGCATTGCTATCGCCATGGTTTGATACATCACCACCACAAGAAATTAAAAACACCTTGCTATCTAAACTGTTGTCGATGTTGGGTGACCCACGCCATCACCACGCGGGTTGGCTAGGTGTGCGCAAAGAAGCGATCGAGACCGCGAGTCGCTGGTTAACCGGACGCACGATGGATGCTTTTTTTGAAATCTTGCGCCATACCGATGACGATATCGGCCCTTATCGACGTAAGTTCTGGGAAGCTTACTTTCACGGTGGTCACATATTGGAGGCTTGGATTGCATTGGGTGAAGAGGCTGCAGCGGCCTTGGAGAGAATCGATACCCAACACGAGCTGAGCTACGCGAAAATACTCGGAAAAATCTCACCAAATCAATGCGTTCTCATGGTGCGAATCGGTGATATTTTGTTTTGTGATTGGAGTCACCAAGGTCGACTTAGGGCAATCCCTATGTCAAACAAGCAAGCTCCTAAGTTGTATGCACATTCTTACGAACTATTTCAATTGCGCTTTCCTACGCCACTTGATTTCAACCAAGGCCAATTCGATGATCCTGGCTTGTTACACAACGGTTCTGAACTAGGTCAATGGCAAGAAACAGCGCGCGATTTCATTTCGACACAATTAGGTATCTCTATTCCACTAGCAGATTTGTTGCCAAACAATTAGATAATCTGCACTTGTCATAATTTTTTCCAACCCGCATCAGGAGAATCAATATGAGTGAAGTTCCAGAAACAGAATTGCCAGAAGGTCACAGCGACCCCTTTAGATCCCGTTGCGCTATGTTGGTGTCTGGTTTAGCGATGGTGTTAGCCATCGCAGGCCTAGGTGGCAACAATGCATCCAAAGAGAGTACTGTCAACAACATCTTGGCAGCCAATGCTTATGCCTTCTATCAAGCCAAAAACATTCGCCAAACAGAGTACAAGATTGCCGCTGATAACTTGCAACTGCAATTGGCCCAGGACAAGTTAACACCCAAAGCCAAAGAGTTGGCAGAAAAAAAACTGGCTGACTACCAAAAGAACATCGCTCGCTACGAATCCGAGCCTGAAACAGGCGATGGTAAAAAAGAATTAATGGCCAAAGCCAAAGAGTTGGAACACGAACGCGATCACGCCTTGGCACAAGATCCTTGGTTCGATTACGCAGAAGCCTTGCTCCAAATTGCCATTGTTTTGACCTCGGTAGCCATTTTGACGGGGGTACGCGCCTTGTTTTGGGCCCCTTGTGGCCTAGGGATCTTGGGGATTTTGTCCACGATCAACGGATTCGTTCTATTCATTTGACCTAGCGCAAACCCTATAAAGGGGCAGTCAGACCCCTGTAAGAGCACCCCGCCACAGTAGCGGGGTTTTTCTTTTAAGAGTTCCATAAGATTAGGAGACAGTTTCCATGAGCGATATCACGATCCACCAACCATCTGAAGCATTTGTCAAGCAAGCTGCTGTTTCAGGAATGGCCGCATATGAAGCCCTATGCAAAAAAGCGGACTCTGATTACGAAGGATTTTGGGCCGAGCAGGCGCGTCGCCTCATTAGTTGGAAAACCCCTTTCACCAAAGTCTTGAACCAAAGCGATGCGCCCTTCTTCAAATGGTTTGAAGACGGCACCTTGAATGCCTCTTATAACTGCTTAGACCGCAATATTGAAAAAGGCCATGGCAATAAAACCGCTTTGATCTTTGAAGCGGATGGTGGAGAAGTCACAAAAATCACCTACAGCCAACTACTCGCCAAAACCTGCCAGATTGCCAACGGCTTGAAGTCCATCGGCATCAAAAAAGGTGATCGCGTGATGATCTATATCTCCATGTCGATCGATGGCGTCGCTGCGATGCAGGCCTGCGCGCGCATTGGTGCGACACACTCTGTCGTATTCGGCGGCTTCTCTGCACAGTCGCTACGTGACCGGATTGAAGATACAGGCGCGGTTGCAGTCATCACAGCAGACCAACAAGTGCGTGGAGGCAAACAATTACCACTAAAAGCGATAGTTGACGAAGCCATTGCATTGGGTGGTTGTGGTTCTGTTAAAAACGTTTTGGTCGTCAAACGCACTGGTGCTGACATCGCCATGCAAGCGGGACGTGACCAATGGATGCATGATTTGTGCGACAAACAAGCTACTACCTGCGAACCAGAGTGGGTGGGTGCTGAACATCCACTGTTCTTGCTCTATACCTCTGGATCTACCGGTAAACCCAAAGGCGTCCAACACAGCACAGGTGGATATTTACTGCACGCCGCATTGACCACCGAGTGGACGTTCGATCTTAAAGACAACGATATTTTTTGGTGCACTGCCGACATCGGTTGGGTAACAGGACACACTTACATCACCTACGGCCCCTTGGCTTTAGGTGGAACTGAGATTGTGTTTGAGGGCGTTCCTACGTACCCCGATGCAGGTCGCTTTTGGAAGATGATTCAAGACCACAAGGTCTCTATCTTCTACACAGCCCCCACGGCAATCCGCTCACTCATCAAGGCAGCCGAAGCCAGCGATGCCGTACACCCCAAGAGTTTTAACCTCTCTAGTTTGCGTTTGCTGGGCTCTGTTGGTGAGCCCATCAACCCAGCCGCATGGGAGTGGTATTACAAGCATGTTGGAGGTAGCCGTTGCCCCATCGTCGACACCTTCTGGCAAACCGAAACTGGTGGGCACATGATCACACCTTTGCCTGGTGTGACACCGATGGTGCCAGGATCATGCACCTTGCCCTTCCCTGGTATTCAGGCCGCTATCGTCGACGAAGCAGGCAACGACATGCCCAATGGACAAGGTGGTATCTTGGTTGTGAAAAAACCATGGCCTTCCATGATTCGCACCATCTGGGGGGACCCTGAGCGCTTTAAGAAAAGCTACTACCCAGAAGAATTCAAGGGCAAATACTATTTAGCAGGTGATGGTGCTATTCGTGATGAACACACGGGCTACTTCACCATCACGGGTCGTATTGATGATGTACTCAACGTTTCTGGCCACCGCATGGGGACGATGGAAATTGAATCTGCATTGGTCAGTTGCACCGAGTTGGTTGCAGAAGCTGCCGTGGTGGGACGGCCAGACGACACAACCGGCGAAGCGATTTGCGCATTTGTAGTGTTAAAGCGTCCTCGCCCCACTGGAGATGAGGCAAAACAAAT
>CAYFLF010000041.1:8347-11248 GCA_964343725.1 uncultured Bordetella sp. | reverse complement strand
ACAGCCGTGCCAGAGGTGGCAACGTTTTGCACGATCACGCGTTTGAGGACAGCTAAATCTTCCACTGTGGAGATGTAGTTCAAGCCTAGGTGGTCGCCCATACCAATGTTGGTGACAACAGCAACTTGGCAACGGTCAAATGCAAGACCCTCACGCAACATTCCGCCGCGTGCTGTTTCTAGTACGGCAGCGTCTACATCAGGGTGTGCAAGCACGTTGCGGGCACTGCGTGGACCACTGCAGTCTCCGCTATCGGTTTGTCTGCCATTGACATACACACCATCGGTGTTGGTCATGCCCACTCGTAGACCGTGCGTACGCAGCAAGTGGGAGGTGAGACGTACTGTGGTGGTTTTTCCGTTGGTGCCGGTAACAGCAATGACTGGCACTCGCGCATCTTCTCCGTTAGGAAACATGGTGGCAATGACGGCTTCGCCCACATCGCGACCTTTGCCAAAAGACGGGCTTAGGTGCATGCGCAAACCAGGCGCGGCATTGACCTCCACCACGCCACCACCTTGCTCCTCTAGTGGGTGCAATACGGATTCGCAGACCACGTCCACACCACAAATATCTAAACCGACCATTTGGGCCGCTGCTACGGCTCTTGCTGCGACTTCGGGATGAACGTCGTCCGTGACGTCGGTCGCCGTACCTCCTGTGGAGAGATTGGCGTTGTTGCGCAAGATGACACGCGTACCTTTGGCTGGTACAGAGTTCTCGTCCATGCCTTGTTCTTTGAGTCGGTTTCTGGCGATGTCATCGAGGCGAATTTTGGTGAGAGAGGTGGCGTGGCCTTCACCACGTCGTGGATCGGCATTGACTTGTTCTACTAACTCGCGAACTGTGTTTTTTCCGTTGCCTATCACCAGCGGTGGATCGCGTCTGGCCGCAGCTACTAATTTGTTACCCACAACCAGTAAACGAAAGTCGCTACCTGGAAGATAGCGTTCCACCAAAACATCGTCTCTGAACGATACGGCAGTTTTGTAGGCCGTCATCACCCCTTCTTGGGTAGCAATATTGACGCTAATGCCTTTGCCTTGGTTGCCATCGCGCGGTTTGATGACAACGGGTAACCCGATTTCTTGCGCGGCAGCCCATGCATCTTCTGCGCTAGTGACAGGGCGACCTAGTGGCACTGGAACACCAGCGGCGTGCAAGAGTTTTTTAGTCAGCTCTTTGTCTTGTGCAATCGACTCAGCGATGGCGCTGGTAGCGTCAATTTCTGCTGCTTGGATACGGCGTTGTTTGCTACCCCAACCCAGTTGTACCAGCGAGCCTTCGGTTAATCGGCGGAAAGGAATACCGCGGGCAATAGCGGCGTTGACGATGGAGCCAGTGGAAGGGCCAAGACGTATGTCTTCGTCTAAGTTACGCAATTCTTCAATGGCGGCTTCCACATCAAATTCACCTTGACAAGCGGCAGCCGTGCATAAATCCCTAGCAAGTCGGATAGCCAAGCAACCCACATCTTCTTCGGTGTATTCCACCGCAACTTGGTACATGCCTTGTTCATTGGTGGCAGTGGTGCGACTGAAAGTTACGGGGCATCCAGCTTGAATTTGAAGATGCAAAGTAGTTGCTTCAATGGCATGGGCCATGCTCAAGGTGGTTTTGCGATCGGTTGGACTGAGCTGCCCAAGGCCAGGAAACAAATGGCGCAAATGCGATTCAAAATTGGCATGGGCGCTGAGATCCAATTCATGGGCTTCGCATCGAACCAAAGCTTCTATGGCCGTGTGGCGTGTCCAGAGGTTGGGGCCGCGTAAAGCGCGAATACGTGAAACTTCCATTAGCCATTCATCCTTGCCAAGTCTTTGCTGACTTGATCATGTTTTTGTCCAAAATTTTTCAACCCAGCGCGAATCAGCAACGGGGTGATTCCAAGGGACCAACCAGTTGCAACGACTGCTAACAAAGTGTTGATATGCAAGCCTTGTGTGAGCAGGCGAGAAATCATTTCCATGTCTAGGTGAAAGAGTTGGGTTTCCTGGTCGCCACGCGCTAAAGTGACAAATCCTTCTTGGCAATACACTGCGCGCCCACCTTGTTGTCGGTGTGCAGACAAATGCGGATTGTTGGCATCTTGGGCGTAATACAACACCTCTCCGTCGCTGAGTTCTGCCAAACCTACGACGGCATCGTCTTGCGCATTCAAGACGGCAGCACCTTCTGGTAAAACCAAATCAACCTGAGTACGAATGACCGTTCGCATTTGGTCTGGCCCCTGAATATCGTGTTGATCGATCAGGATTGGGGTGGTCTCAGGCATATTGGTAACAACGCCGACTTGGCATCTGTCGTAGGCCAAGCCTTCATTCAAGATATGCAGTGGAGAAGTCTCAAATACGGCAGCGTCAAGTGCACGGTTAATCAACAAACGTTCACTGTCCTCAAAACCGCGCGCATCGTTCTTGCCCAAATGGTGTTGGTTCATATACAAGCCATCTTTGCAAGCAAGGCCTGTTCGATGACCAGATAAGTGGAGCAACCAAGCCACAAGTTGCGCCAATTGGGTAGTTTGCTCTGTGCCCACAATTCCGACAACGGGGATACGACCTGATTCATTGGGGCCAAACAAATGATCGACGATGGCTTTACCGACGGGACGCGGTTGACCCACCGCTGGTTTCACGTGCATGAGTAGGCCAGGGCCTGCATTGACCTCAATCACAGCACCACGTGTTTCATGCAAAGGACGGCTGATGTCTTCTGTCACGATGTCTATGCCCGCAATATCTAGGCCGATGACACGTGCAGCCAAGGTGGCTGCCGCTGCAACATCCGGGTGAACTTTGTCTGTCACGTCGATGTTGAGGTTGCCATTGCGTTGCACCACCACTGAGCGATCTTTCTCGACCACGCTATGGGGCTCTAGGCCTTGGCGTTGAATCTCTA
>CAYFLF010000041.1:0-8247 GCA_964343725.1 uncultured Bordetella sp. | reverse complement strand
ACCGTGGAGACACCATCGCCCACTACATACGCTGTTTCACCTTGGGTAGCAGCAACAACACGGTCACCCACCACCAAAACGCGGTGTTCCTCGCCTTTGACGTAGCGTTCAATTAAAACGGGGACGTTGTCCTCTGAACCAGACCAACCCGCGCCCACTTTGTTGGCAGCCAACCAAGCGGCACGCACGCCAGCTTCTGAATCGACATTTAAAGATACGCCTCGTCCGCGATTACCATCTGCTGGTTTGATAGCTACAGGCAATCCAATGTCTTGCGAGGTCTCCCATGCTTCGTCAGCGCTGGTGACGATACGACCTTCTGGCACAGGAATGCCACATTGGGTGAGTAGGCGTTTCGTCAGATCTTTTTCGCTAGAGATACTTTCCGCGATAGCACTAGTGCGATCGGTTTCTGCTGTCCAGATACGGCGTTGGCGTGAGCCATAACCTAGCTGTACTAAATTACCCTCGGTTAAGCGAATAAAGGGGGTTTTGCGCTCCATCGCCGCATCCACAATACACGCGGTGCTTGGTCCAAGGCAAAGCGTGTCGACAATGGTTTTGAGTTCCTCTACTGTGGCGGCAACATCAAATGGCAGGTTATTGGCAGCGCACATCACCAAGCGATGGGCTGCTTTGAAACTGGCTCGACCCAGAGTTTCATGCTCTGTGCGAAACACCACTTTGTAGACGCCGCGCTTGCTAATTTCTCTGGCTTTGCCAAATTCTGCTCGTGCACCAGCCAGCAATTGCAATTCGATGGAGACGTGTTCAATGATGTGTCCCATCCAGGTTCCACCGACTAAACGGGTTAAAAACCCGCCACGGTGTCCGACGCCGCAGTGGTGTTCGATCAAACCAGGTAACCATGCATTGATGCGGTCATTGAAACCTTCAATGGAGTTGGAGGGATGGTCCTCCATCTCGCCTAAATCAATCAAGGCTTCGATGATGGGTCGATAGGTCCAAATATTAGGGCCGCGCAAATAATTGACGCGCAGAATTTGAATGTCTTGAAATGCCATGAGTTGGGAATTGAAATCGCTGAATGTTTCAGCCAATGTGATGCAATAGGTGCCTGAGCGCTAAATGTCGGGCGATACAATGAGTTTGGTTCGATGTTGCGTGCAACAAGTTCTGGCTCCTGCTTCTTGTTCACCGACTATCGTTTGTCACCAAACGATTTAGGCCGGAAACTTTAAAAGAATGAATGCGTCTCTTTCGGCTAATGCCAACTTTATGTTGCCTTCTCACTGGAAGGCATCAGCGTCGGCACAACTCTCACCCCACGAAAACGTTTTAGCTTGGTTGGAAGTTGACCTAGACGCGCAATTGCAGTTCGTGAAAGGACTGCTAATTGTGACAGACCAGCACATTCTTTCGGCCAGCCAAGGCGCCAATGGCCCCGAGTGGCAGAGCTGGGACCTGCAATCTGGATGGTCGATGGAACATTTTGATTACGCAGGCGTGGGTACTTTGTCTTTGAGAAGTCGCACGGAACAAATCGCCGCTTGGCGCTTTACTCTGACCCACAATCTTTTAGCCATGCGGTTGCAAGAGGCTTTTGCGGCCCGTATCGAGGTATTGACGCATGGCCATGCGCTTCAACTCAACCTGAAATCACGCTGCCCGCAATGCAAGTTGCCCCTAGAGACGCAAAGTGATGAATGCCCAGTTTGTAATCGGGAAACGCATGAACCACTGTCTACGTGGGGGCTGTTTCGACTCTGGCGTTTTGCAAAGCCCTACCGTTGGCGGCTTTTGCTGGGATTTTTGTTAACGCTTGCTTCCACGGCTGCAACCCTGGTCCCCCCCTATTTGACGATGCCCTTGATGGATGATGTGTTGATTCCATTTCAAAATGGGCAAGACATTGACAAGGGGTTGGTCGCTCTTTACTTGGGTGGTTTGTTTGTTGCGGCCTCTATGGCTTGGATTTTGGGTTGGGCCAAGACCTATATTTTGGCTTTGGTTTCTGAGCGAATCGGTGCTGATTTGCGTACCACCGCCTATGAACACTTGATGCGCTTGTCTTTGGAGTATTTTGGAGGCCGGCGCACTGGTGACTTGATGAACCGTATTGGTGCAGAGACAGACCGCATCAATGTCTTTTTATCTCTGCACCTACTAGACTTTGCCACTGACGTTTTGATGATTCTGATGACAGCTGCTATTTTGCTGAGCATCGATTTACGTTTGGCAGCGGCCACTTTATTGCCACTTCCTTTCATCATTTGGCTGATCCATGTGGTGCGCGACAAACTGCGTACCGGCTTTGAAAAAATTGACCGCGTGTGGTCCGAATTGACCAATGTGCTGGCAGACACCATTCCAGGCATTCGGGTTGTCAAGGCCTTTGCCCAAGAGCGGCGTGAGGCAAACCGTTTTCGTGACGCCAATAAACACAACTTGGCGGTCAATGATCGTATTAACTTCGTATGGTCTTTGTTTTCGCCCACCGTCACTTTGATGACGGAAGTGGGGCTGTTGGTGGTGTGGGGTTTTGGAATTTGGCTAGTGTCACACCATCAAATTACGGTGGGCGTGTTGACTGCGTTTTTGGCATACATCGGACGCTTTTACACACGACTAGATTCCATGAGTCGTATCGTCTCCCACACCCAAAAGGCTGCTGCGGGAGCCAAACGTATTTTCGAAATTTTGGACCATGTCTCTAGCGTGCCCGAAACCACGCATCCACAACAACTTCCCTCGCCGCTACAGGGACGCATTGACATTCAAGATGTGGGTTTTCGATACGGTAACCGCGCTGTGATTCGCAATTTGAATTTAACGATTCAACCTGGTGAAATGATTGGGCTAGTTGGGCAAAGTGGCTCAGGTAAGAGCACTTTGGTGAATTTGATATGCCGTTTCTACGACATCAGTGAAGGGGCTATCAAGGTCGACGGAATCGATATTCGAAATATTGCTTTGTCGGATTACCGCAGCCATATTGGTTTGGTTCTTCAAGAACCTTTCCTCTTCTTTGGCACGATTGCTGACAATATTGCTTACGGCATGCCTCATGCAAGCCGGCAAGACATCATTGCCGCTGCGCGAGCAGCCCATGCGCATGAATTTATTTTGCGCCTGCCACAAGGTTATGACTCCTTGGTAGGTGAGCGTGGGCAGGGCCTCTCTGGTGGAGAGCGTCAACGCATTTCCATTGCCCGCGCTTTATTGATCAATCCGCGGATTTTGATTTTGGATGAGGCCACTGCTTCGGTCGATACCGAGACTGAGCAAGAAATTCAAAAAGCGCTCGATAACCTAGTGCAAGGTCGAACCACCATTGCGATTGCGCATCGGCTGTCAACTCTGCACAAAGCGGATCGCTTAGTGGTATTGGAGCAGGGTGAATTGGTGGAAGAGGGGGATCACCACACCTTGATGGCCAAGCAAGGTGCGTATTGGCGCTTGTATGAAGCACAAGCTAAAAATGCAGAGGCCGATCGCGTGAAGTTGGGCGAAGTGTCGCGCAAAGAGGACATCGTATGAGTGACGCCTTCTCTTTGAGTTTTCATCCGCTGGGCGATCTAGTAGTGCGCTTGGCTGATAACACCGAGCATTTGGGTGCTGTGGTGGTTCGTGCGTTTCCTATTGCTGAGCCAGATCGCAATATTTCGATTTTGAGCGCAGAAGGCAAAGAGTTGGTCTGGATTGACGATCTTCAAGACGTCTCTCCTGCAAACCGGCAAGTGATTGAGCGTGCATTACAAATGCGTGAATTTATGCCTGAGATTTTGCGACTCGATGGTGTGAATAGTTTTTCCACCCCAAGCACTTGGCGCGTTCAAACCAATCGTGGGCCAACCGAGTTTGTGCTCAAAGGTGAGGAGGATATCAAGCGACTGAGCACCAATACCTTGATCGTGGCAGATGCCCATGGTGTGCAGTTCTTGATCCGTAACCTGCCTTCACTTGATAGGCATACCCGTAAATTATTGGATCGGTTTTTGTAATGTTTCTACTAGGTGGGCCATGTGCTTCCATGCTCTGGGACCAAAGCTCGCCAACCTAGGCTGTGATGGATACGCTGGCGAAGCGCGTCAGACGCTTCTGGCTCCCCATGCACAACATAAACCTGAGAAGGAGCCTCTTTCATGGAACGTAACCAGTCAACCAGTTGCACTGCATCGGCGTGCGCAGAAGATGATTGCAGCTGCACCACTTCAGCATTAATTTGAATATCTTTGCTGTGGATGCGCACTACACCAGAACCATTGGCTAAGGTTGCGCCACGTGTGCCAGGGGCTTGGTAGCCGGTCAAGATCACCATGTTTCGGTGGTTTGGCAGGTAGTGCGCCAAGTGATGCAGTACACGTCCCCCAGTTGCCATACCACTTGCTGCCAATATCACCATGGGACCATGGCGGCTGGCTAGTTTTTTAGATTGATCGGTGCTCTCAATCATGGTGGCAACGTTTTCTAAATCGCGTATGCCTTGTGCATTCAGCCGATGCGCATGGGGATGTTTTTTATATAACTCGGTGGTGTGCACGGCCATGGGGCTATCTAAGAAAACAGGTAAACCATGCGGTATGTCGCCTCGCTCTTTCAACAAAGAGATGGCATACAAGATAGCTTGGGCGCGTCCAACAGCAAAAACGGGAATGACCGCAACGCCTCCGCGCGCAGAAACTTTTTTTAATGCATTGCCTAGTTCTGCGATCACGTTATCTTCTGGGTGCTCACGATTACCGTAGGTGGATTCAATCAAAACGGTATCGGCAAGTGGCGGTTGATCAGGAGGCGGCATCAGTAAATCGTCAGGGCGCCCAAGATCGCCGCTGAACAAAATACGACGGCCTGCTACTTCAACCAATACGCTTGATGCTCCCAATATATGACCCGCAGACGATAGAGTGACCTTCCAACCAGCAATAGGGCTGAACGGTTTGCCCATCGATTCGGGTTTCAGGAGACCCAATGATTGGATAGCCTGATGCTTGTCATAGAGTGGTAGGGCGGGTTCGTGTTTGCTGTAGCCGTGTCGATTTAAAAACTCGGCGTCTTCTTCTTGAATGTGTCCGCTGTCAGGAAGCAATATGTTGCACAAATCACAGGTTGCCGCACTGGCGTGTACCTTGCCTCTATACCCTTGTGCGTAAATCAAAGGGATGTACCCGCTGTGGTCTAAATGCGCATGGGTGAGAACGACGGCGTTTATTTCTTTTGGTGCGACATGGAGCGGATTCCAATTGCGTAAGCGCAGTTGTTTGTAGCCTTGAAACAAACCACAGTCGACCAATAGCTTTTGGTCTGCATGCTGAACCAAATATTTGGAACCAGTGACGGTACCGGTGCCTCCTAGGAAAGTAATAGTGACGCTCATAGAAGGCTTAGGTGTTCAATTCTTATGTGGGTTTTTTACGAAGTCGAATGTTGAGCATTTCAACACAAACAGAAAATGCCATCGCAAAGTAAATATACCCTTTTGGAATATGGTGCTCAAATCCTTCCGCAATCAGAACTACGCCTACTACCACCAAGAAGCTGAGTGCGAGCATTTTGATGGTTGGGTGCTCAGATACAAAATCACCAATTGCACGCGCAAATACCATCATGAGAGCAACGGAACAGATAACCGCAGCAATCATGATTTCAACCTGATCGACCATGCCCACTGCGGTAATGATGGAATCTAGCGAGAAAACGATATCGATCACCATGATCTGAAGAATGACAGAGTACAGCGTGTTTTTTGAACTCGCAGTATGGGCATTTTCTCCACCTTCCAAGGTTTGATGGATTTCGGTTGTACTTTTCCAAATTAAAAACATGCCGCCTAGTAGCAAGATGGCATCTCTTCCAGAGACCTCGTGATTGAATATCGAGAACATGGGTTCTACCAACCCCACAATCCAAGACAAAACCAAAAGCAAGCCAATGCGCATGAACATGGCCATGAATAAGCCAATGCGTCTGGCTATTTCTCGCTGATCGGCCGAGAGTTTGTCAACCAGAATAGAAATAAAAATGATGTTGTCGATGCCTAGTACCAGCTCAAGTGCGGTAAGGGTGGCAAAGGCTATCCAGGCTTCTGGCGAAGTGATGAGGTCCATGAAAGAAAGAATGATGTTTATTTAGCTTGCAAGGCGGCAATCCGCTCTTCAAGAGGGGGGTGGCTGGCAAATAGCTTACCCAAATCGCTGGTAATACCCATGGCAGAGACACTGGCAGGCAGAGCCCCAGCTTGCATTTGACTCAAGCGGGAGAGGGCATTGATCATGGGTTGCTTTTGCCCGAGCAGTTGGGCAGATCCTTCGTCAGCGCGAAACTCTCTTTGACGGCTAAACCATGCCACGATCATGCTTGCAACGAAACCCAACACAATGTCAAGCACGATGCTGGTGACGTAATAGCCCCAACCAGGACCGCTTGATTCGTCATCTTTGCTGCGTGTGAGGTTGTCTACGAAATAACCAATGACACGACTTAAAAAGACCACGAATGTGTTGAGGACGCCTTGAATTAAGGTGAGTGTCACCATGTCGCCATTTGCAATGTGGGCGATTTCATGTCCTAAAACTGCCTCTACCTCGTCGCGCGTCATCCCTTGTAACAAACCAGTGGATACAGCAACCAGCGCTGAATTTTTAAATGCGCCAGTTGCAAAAGCGTTGGGCTCGCCATCGTAGATGGCAACTTCTGGCATTTCAATACCGGCGCGTTGTGATAGACGTTGAACGGTTTCTAAGATCCAAGCTTCATCTGCGTTACGAGGTTGAGAAATAACCTCAGCCCCAGTAGACATCTTGGCCATCCATTTGCTCATGAGTAAGGAGATGAAAGCACCACCAAAGCCCATGATGAGAGAAAACCCTAGGAGCGCAGAGAGGTTGAGTCCATTTGCAGTCAGATAGCGGTTAACTCCTAACAGGCTTGCGACAATACTGAGAACCAGCATCACTGCAAGGTTGGTAAGAATGAACAGAAGTATGCGTTTCATGGATAGAGCCTTTTAGAAATAATTAAAGGAATACTTTCATCATATGGAGTTGTTGTCATGAAATTCAATATGAGAAAAGATACCCTCGAATTTTTTGAGTATATTTTTTAAACTGAAGATTTTCAAAAGAAATCTTTACGTAAATGCGATGTGACAAATAACCATATATTTCTTGTGACTAATTATTTTCTTTGACAGATGAAATCTTATTAAGGTTTAATTCGGCATCGTTGGGGAGTAGCTTAATTTCTTTGTGTTCAGTTCAGCCATCAGGCGCACAAAGAAATCAACATATCGTCATTACGGAGTATTTACTTCCGGTATGTTGGACGTATAACTGATCAATAACAAGTAAAGCAAGACCTTCGATCTCTCGCACCATAGGTGACCCCTGTGGAAGTGTTCGGATCGTTTGAAGGTCTTACATGGAAATTTTTACATTACCGTGGTGGTCAGCGTTGCTGGCTATCGTATTGATTGATCTTGTCTTGGCTGGTGATAACGCCATCGTCATCGCTCTTGCTGCGCGTAATCTCCCGCCTGAGCATCAAAACAAAGCCATTATTTGGGGAACGATAGCTGCCATCGTTGTTCGCTCCGCGATGACGCTATGTGTGGTGTGGTTGTTGCAAATTCCAGGGCTTATGTTTGTTGGTGGTTTGGGTTTGCTTTGGATTGCTTACAAGCTTATTTCAGACACCAATGAAAGCAAAAGCCATAGTGTGCACACAACAACTTTTTGGAGTGCGATGAAAACCATCGTAGTCGCAGACGCATTGATGGGAATTGATAACGTTTTGGGAGTTGCTGGAGCTGCTAATGGCTCATTCGACTTGGTTGTCATCGGATTGCTCATCAGCATTCCTATCGTTGTGTTGGGAAGCAAGCTAGTGCTGCGACTAGTAGAGAGGTGGCCTGTCATCATCCATCTGGGAGCTGCTGTTTTGGCATTTACTGCGGCCCAAATGCTCATCAATGAACAACTTTTAGACATTTGGTTTGATGGCGAAGAGTTTGTACATCATGTTGCCCGTGGTTTTACTTACGTGGCGGCAATCGCAGGCGTCTTGGGTTTAGGCTGGCTCACGCAGAGACGGCAGGAGAGCAGAAACCAATCAGAAACTTACTTGGCTTAAATCAATTACTTCAACAAAAGGAGAGAAAAATGGAAACTTTTATTGTTTACATCGATGACAAGCAATACGCACTCCAACAAGTTGTTCCTATGCTTTCCCATCATGGTGACTGATTAGGGAATTATGACTAATAGTTAGAAGAAGCCACACTAATGG
>CAYFLF010000040.1:0-11347 GCA_964343725.1 uncultured Bordetella sp. | reverse complement strand
GCCAATGCGCGCATGACAAAACCTGGTGTGCAAAATCCGCATTGCAGAGCGTGGTGCTTACTAAAACATTCTTGCATCACATGCAGTCTGTCCTTATCAAGCGCAACCCCTTCGATGGTGTCAATAGATTTACCATCGCATTGCACAGCAAGTCGGCTACAAGATTTGATGGCCATTCCATCCATTAAAACTGTACAAGCTCCGCATTGGGACGTATCGCAACCTTGATGTGTGCCTGTAAGTTTGCAATGATCACGCAATACATCAATCAATAACTCAGAAGATTCCACTTGTAGCGTGTGGCCTCTTCGGTTAATTTGCAATTCGATCGAATGCAACATATTGCTTACTGTAGACGCAGGCCACAGTTCAGAAATGCTGCTTTGGTTGCTTCTTTTTCTTCCTGTGTCAATTGCAGGAGTGGTCTTCGCACAAGACCTCCATGCTGGCCTAGCAACTCTTGCCAATATTTAGCATGCGCTTGTGGTTTTCCTTTTGGCTTGGTTTTCTTGATGGCTTCTCGTACGGGATTTAAGCTATCACGAACCTGATTTGCTTCTTTGATTTTTCCGTCTAGCGCAAGTTGTGTATAGGCATTCATCCTTTGATCCACTGCAGTTTGCAATAAAAAAGGTGGGGTAGAGCATAGGTACAACTTCCATCCAAGTTCCGTCATGTTTTCTAGCCACTCTGGCTCATCCGGGTTACTGACATGAATCTTGCCAGCAACTAATTGCGTAAGACGCTTATATTTTTCACGGTCTGTGCTGTATTTGATGGCAACCACATTTGGCAGATCAGCAATGCGCGCGCACAACTCAGGGCTCATCACATAGCCACAATCAGGGTGGTTCCACATAGCTAGCCCGATATTAATTTTTTCTGATATGTAACGGTAATACTCATAGATGGTCTCATCCGTATCAGCACCAAAATGTAGAACTGGGCTATGGACGATGATGTAATCAGCACCAATGTTTTCTGAGTGATTTGCTAAGTCTAAAACCACATCTAAATTGGTGTCAGAGCATGATGTCACGATTCCACATCGACCAATACCATCTCTATTACCAGCATCATCAGCGGCTTGCACAGACAGTTCCATTAGGCGCTTGCGTTCAGCAATACTCATAGAGAAAAATTCCGCTTGCTTGCCAGCTATGAATAAGCCGCCTAACTTGAGACGTTTGATCCAGTGATCTAAATTTTCTCGATAGGCTTTTTCATCGAGCTTTAGATTTTCGTCAAATGGGGTAAGGTTTGCCGCCCAGACGCCAATCATGTTCTCTTTTGCATATTCTTTTGCCTCATTTTTTTTATATTTCATGGTGTGTTTCCTTATGGTGTATGGCTAGCCAGAGTTGCTCTGATGTGAGGGGGAATTGAAGATCTATTTCACCGTGATTGGATAGGGCATCTTTTGCCGCATTCATGATAGCCGCGGGGATGCCAATGCAACCTGCCTCCCCCACACCTTTTGCGCCAATAGGATTGAGAGGGCTTGCAGATTCAAGCGAGATAATTTCTATATCTGGAATATCTGATGCCCTAGGAATGGCATAGTCCATGAAGGAGCCAGTTAAAAGTTGCGATTGGCTGTCATAGACTACTTTCTCAAACAAAGCTTGACCAATGCCTTGTGCTGCCCCACCTACTAATTGCCCGTGGGCAAGTGGAGGCATCACGATATTGCCGGCGTCGTCTACCCAAATAATGCGCTCTAGTCTTGGTTGGCCAGTTTGATGATCAATATGCAGTTGAACGATGACGCAACCGTAAGCCCATGCTTCCGATGTTGAAAATTTTTCCTCCACCACAATCGGATAACTGTCACCTGCTGATTTCTTTTTCAAAGCCAATTGGCATGCATTTGCAATTGCACTACCGGCAATTGCTGTGCTTCTACTGGCCAATGCACCAATTCCAATAGGGCATAGATCAGAGTCACCCATGACAACTTTGATTTTTGATTCTTCACATTGCAATATTCCAGCGGCTATCTTGGCGAAGGTAGTCTCGTGCCCTTGTCCTTGCGAAGGCGATCCACTGGCAACAGTGATATTCCCGTCTTCATACATAGTGACCCGTGCAGCCTCCCAGCCCTGACCACAGGGTTCGACATACATGGCAACTCCGATACCAACCAATTCACCTTTTTCGCGACGTTTATTTTGGTCTTCACGAGCGCTTACATAGTTGAAATGTGAACAGGCTTGTTCAAGCGCTAAGGCATAGTTACCAGAATCCAATGATTCCCCTGAAGCAGTGGTATAGGGCATATCTTTGTTAGGAATCAGGTTTTGAAGTCTGACTTTGACTGGGTCTAGTTGGTATTTTCTGGCTGCAATATCCACCAAAGATTCCATCAATAAAGTAGCCTCAGGGCGACCTGCACCTCGGTAGATAGTGACTGGGGCTGTGTGCGATCGCGTTGCAACACCATCAATTTTGATGTCTCGAAGCGTATAGGGGCCAGGTAATATTCGCGCTGCGTTTCTAAGTGGGACAAAGCTGGAATAGGGTAACCAAGCGCCAAGGGTGTAGTGCATTTGGGCAGATAGGGCATTGATCTTGCCTTTATCGCTCATCCATAACTGGCCATGCAATTGCGCGCCTCGTCCGTGCATGCCTGCCAAAAAGTCTTCGGATCGTGAAGATAACCACTGCGCGGATGCTTGTAAGTGTTTTGCTGTCAATGCAACAAGTAAGTCTTCAGGGGCTACAGAAGCGCGAGCACCAAATGCGCCACCAACATCAGGACAAATGAGGCGTACTTGTGTCGTGGGTAGACCTAAAACCTTTGCTATATCTGCTTGCGCACGCGATGGCGATTGTGTACCCACCCAAACTGTGATTTTGTTTCCTTCGCTATGCCATTGCGCACTGCATGATCTTGGTTCAAGTGGGCAGGCAGATAAGCGCGGAATCTGGAAATTCACACGTGCGCTTGGATCAGTCGCAGGAATTTCGCCTGTGTGAATTTCAGTATGTGTGGTGATTTCAGCGTTTTCATTGAAATCACCCATTACCGCAAGAGATTCAAGTGAGACCGCCACCTTGTTAGCTGCTAGTCTGGCATTTCGTATATTGTTTGCAACAACAATGGCGATAGGCTGTCCTACATAAGACACAGTTTCTGATGCCATGATTTCTAAATTGCGTTGCGTGAGCCATGGAAGCAGTGGGTTGACATCTGGCATGGTGTGAAAACCTAAATCGCTCGCTACCAATACTGCATGAACGCCCTCAGCATGTTTTGCGGATGCACTATCTATCGAAATTATTTTGGCGTGTGCTTCTACGCTTCTGACAAATGCAATATGAAAGGCCTTTGGTAACTCAATATCACAACCAAACTTTCCTAATCCACGTAGTAGGGCATCATCCTCTCGTCGTAATGGCGAAAATGGATGAGTATCTACTGAAGCAGTGTTGCTAGCTAAATCCATGGATCAATCTGGTACGACTGCAGTGGCTTCAATTTCAACGCGGGCGCGATCTTCTAAAAGGTCACTCACTTGTATCAAGGTCATAACGGGGTAGTGCTTTCCCATAATTTCTTGATATGTTTTCCCTAGTTCACTCTGACGAGCTAAATACTCTTTTTTATCTTTGACATACCAAATCAATCGCACTATGTGTTGAGGCTTCGCATCAGCGCAAGCAAGGGTGTCAACGATATTTTGCAAAGCCTGCCTGCATTGCGCAATGAAGTCGTCCGACAGGAATTGACAATCGCCATTCCACCCGACCATACCTGCTAGAAATATCTGACGACCTCGCGTTTCTATGCCATTGCTATAGCCTTTTGGATTGGCCCAGTGGGCGGGTTGTAAAACATTCCACATATCGTCACCTACCGATCATTTCAGGTTATTTGCTAGTTCACGTAGCCGAAAACGTTGTAGCTTGCCAGTTTCAGTACGCGGTAGTTCTGGCAAAAACTCTATACGGCGTGGATACTTAAACGGCGCAATGTTTTGCTTCACAAACTCTTGCAGTTGTTCTGCCAACTGTGGTCCTGCTGAAAACTCAGCTTTTAGACTGATAAATGCAGTCACAATCTGACCGCGTTCTTCATCTGGAGTGCCAACCACCCCACATTCAGCGACAGCAGGGTGGAGTAGTAAGACGCTCTCGACTTCTGGCCCTGCAATGTTGTAGCCAGAAGAAATAATCATGTCATCATTGCGCGCCACATAACTAAAATAACCATCGCTATCCATCACGAATGTGTCGCCGGGTAAATTCCACCCATTTTTGACATAGTCTTTCTGTCTGGGATCGCTTAAATATCGGCAGCCCGTGGGACCTTTCACTGCTAACTTGCCCATCGTGCCAGGCGGCACAGGCTGCATATTTTCATCCACGATTTGTGCTCTGTATCCTGGCACAACTTGGCCTATTGCACCTTGCCGAACTTGGCGACCAGCACTTGCAATATAGATATGAATAAGCTCTGTGCCACCTATTCCATCGGTTATTTCTAGGCCGGTTTTTTTTCTCCACAATTCGCGGATGGCATTGGGTAAAGCCTCTCCCGCAGAGACGGGGTGGCGTATGCTAGTCAAATCAAATGCGTCAGCTAGGTCTGCCATTTGGCGGTAAAAAGTGGGCGCTGTATAGCATTGGGTCGCTCGATAGGTCGAGATTGTTTCTAACAATGAAGTAGGCGTATGTTTTTCAATCAATATGCTTGATGCGCCGTAGCGAAGCGGGAATGCAAGCAATCCACCTAATCCAAACGTGAATGCAATAGGGGGTGTGCCGCATACGATATCGTTTGAATTCATCTCGAGTATGTGCCTAGGAAATAGATCGCACATAGCCAAAATATCACGATGAAAGTGCATGGTTCCCTTCGGTTCCCCCGTTGTGCCACTGGTAAACGCAATTAAGCACACATCATCCTTACTGGTTGGGTGGGATTCAAATTTATTTTGATGCTTTTGCATCAATGCTTCTAAGCCATGCGGATCAGATGATGAAAAGTGAATCACTTTCTTTAGTTTTGAATTAAATTTAGGGTGTGCAGGATCCAAGCAGTGATCAAGTTCTTGCGCCAAATTACTTGCGCAGAGTGCAACGTTGATTTGTGCCTTTTCAATTATTTTGGATAGTTCATTGGCGCGCAAAAGAGGCATGGTGGGCACCATCACTAACCCGGCTTTGATGCCTGCTAAAAAACATGCGGCCATCATCGGCGAGTTGCCTCCACGCAAAAGTAGGCGATTGCCTGCAACTAAGCCTAATTCTTTGGTTAAAACATGAGCGATTGAATCAACTTTTTCCAGTAAGTTGGAATATGTCCATGTAAAAGACTCGCCAAGTGCACTTCGACCATGGAGTGCAGGGTTTAGACCTTTTCCTTGGATGACATTGGCGTCAAGAAGTTCGTGCGTTGCATTCAGGTAGTCTGGGTATGTCACCTCTGATCGATCAAATATAAATTGAGGCCACTGTGATGGCGGTGGCAGATGATCTCTTGCGAAGGTATCGATATGGGATGAAGCTACAAGTGCAATGGAAGACATAGGTGGATCTCCTATTCTTTTAACAACTCACGCGCAATGATTAATTGCTGTACTTCGGTTGCACCTTCGTAGATGCGAAGTGCACGAATCTCACGATAAAGTGATTCAACAATACTGCCTTTTTGAACCCCTTTGCCCCCATGTAGTTGAACTGCCATATCAATGATGCGTTGTGCATTTTCAGTAGCGGTCATTTTGGCCATGGCAGCCTCTTTGGTGATAGATATCCCTTGATCACGTAACCAAGCTGCTCGGTAAGTCAGCAAAGAGGCGGCTTCTAGCAATGTAGCCATTTCAGCAAGTTTGGATTGCGTAATTTGAAATTCTGCCAATGCTTGTCCAAACATTTGTCGTTCCTTGGACCAGCTAATTGCCTCATCAAGCGCGCGACGTGCAAACCCTAAAGCGGCTGCTGCAACTGAGGTACGAAAAACATCTAAAGTAGCCATGGCCACCTTAAATCCAGCTCCACCTGCACCTATACGCTGCGACTTCGGAATACGCACATTGTCAAAACGCAAACGCGCAAGCGGGTGCGGTGCAATGACTTCGATTCGTTCTGCAATTTGAAGCCCTTTTGTATCAGCATCCACTATGAATGCACTGATACCTTTGGCTTTGGGGGCTTCATTTGTTCTCGCAAATACGACATAAAAATTTGCAATCCCGCCATTTGAGATCCATGTTTTTTCACCATTTATGATGAAATGATCTCCATCTGCTACGGCACTGCATGACATGGCGGCAACATCTGATCCCGCATGCGGCTCACTGAGGGCAAAGGCTGCTATGGACATTCCACTAGCTACCTGAGGTAGGTAGTGTTTTTTTTGTGCGTCTGAGCCAAATAAACTGATCGCACCAGAACCTAATCCCTGCATAGCAAATACAAAATCAGCCAAACCACTATGCCATGCCAACTCTTCCCGGATGAGACAGATCGAGCGTGTATCGATGGTTTGTGTTGCGCCTCCCGACTCAATACCAGCAATCGCGTGGCGAAACCAACCTGCATTACCTAGAAGCTTCACTAGCCCTTGACAATGCGCATCTACCAATGATTCATCGAACGTAGCGTGTGTGATGTGGTTACAAGCCCATGTGTGAAGATCACTACGAATTTCTCGATGATGCGCATCAAAAAAGGGCAAATCAATTTGCCGTTGTAAAGATGGATTGAGTTTGGGAGACTCGCGCAAATCAGTCTCCTTCAAACGTAGGTGATTTCTTAGCTACAAATGCATGATAGGCGCGATGAAAATCATTGGTCATCATGCAAATTGCTTGTGCCTGAGCCTCTGCTTCAATCGCTTCATCGACACCCATATTCCATTCTTGTTGCAACATTTTTTTTGTCATGCTGTTCGCGAAATTAGGGCCATCTGCAATTTCTTTTGCCATTAAATGTGCTTGTTTCAAAAGATTGTCCGGAAGACACACTTGGTTATAAAACCCCCAACGCTCAGCTTCTGCACCAGGAAGCCCTCTGCCCGTATAAAGGAGTTCGGACGCACGACCCTGTCCAATGACACGCGGTAGCAGGGCGCACGCTCCCATATCGCAACCCGCTAATCCCACTTTATTGAATAAAAAATACACCTTGCTTCGCTCAGTACCTAAGCGCAAATCTGAGGCTAAAGCCAGCAGTGCGCCGGCGCCGGCACAAATGCCATCGATAGCAGCAATGATGGGTTGAGGGCAGGCGCGCATCGCTTTGACTACATCGCCAGTCATACGGGTGAACGCCAATAATCCAGGCATATCCAAGCTTGTCAGGGGTCCAATGATTTCATGGACATCGCCACCTGAACAAAAATTATTTCCAGCACCCGTGATCACAATAGCATTCACGTCATCAGCGTCTGCCATTGCACGAAAAAGATCGCGTAATTCTGCGTAGGACTCAAATGAAAGCGGATTCTTGCGCTCTGGTCGATTCAAAGTAATGGTGGCAACACCTGATTCGCATGAAAAAAGTATGTGTTCGCCTTGGTAGTTGGCGAGCGCTTTGCGGTGTCGAGGCAGGTGATGCGGAATGCCTGGAAGGTATTTTTCTGTCATGTTTTTTCCTGGTGTTTTACATTGCCGTAGTTTTGACGAATTCTGACTTTAAGGTTGCCAAGTATGTTGGCCAATTGCTTTTGATGCTGATCTGAAAGTTCGCTAAAAATTTCAATCACCCATTGCTCATGGGCAATAGCCATTTGAGAAAAACTCTTTCGTCCTAATGGGGTTAATAGGACTTTGAATGATCTTCTGTCGGCTAACGCAACTTGTCTTTGCACAAGTTGCTCCTTCTCTAGTTGGTCAACGATGGCAGTGATGTTGCCTCCGCTCACCATCATGCGACGAGATAGTTCACCCATAGTTAACCCATCACGATGGCGTTCTAATTGGGCCATCAGATCAAAGCGTGGCAAGCTGATATCAAATTGATCGCGTAAATTTTGCCGAACAATATCTTCAATAAACGAGGTGCAGGACAATAGACGCAACCACAATCGAAGCGATGCATGATGGTCTTCATGGACACGTAATTCTTGATCTTCTATTTCAAAAAGTTTATTCATCCCGCCAACTCCCCCCCATCAATCGCAATGGTTTGTCCATTGATGGAATCGCTCGAAGGGCTACAAAGCCAGAGCACTGTATGGGCTATTTCCTCAGTTTGAATGAGTCGTTGTTGTGGATTACGCGAGGCAAGCGCCAAACGGGCTTCTGCCTCTGACTTACCTGTTTGTTTCATGATGTTCTCTATGGCATCCACCAAAATATCAGTCTCCGTGAAGCCAGGACAAATTGCATTCACCGTAATTTTTTTGCGAGCAAGTTCTAGGGCTAAAGCGCGCGTGAGTCCAATAACGCCATGTTTGGCGGCGGTATAGGCCGCCACATAAGAGTAGCCTTGAAGTCCGGCTGTACTGGCGATATTGATGATGCGTCCTGTCGCACCGTTTTCAACTGCCTTGAGCATATGGGGCATGGCGGCATGCGTACAAATGTAAGTGCCAGTGAGGTTGTTATCCATCATTTGATTCCAAAGCTGCAAATCCGTCTTAGCAAAACTTTGACTCGTAGCTTGACCAGCATTGTTAACAAGAATATCAATAGGTCCTAACTTATTTACTGCCAGTTCAAGACTTGCTTGAACTTTTGAGGCTTGGGTAATGTCTACAGCACAAACAAAAGTGGTCGTGAGGGATTGAAGAGTCTGTGCTAACTCGTCTAACTTTTCTTGATTCCTTCCAATCAAGGTTAGATTTATTCCAGCATGCGCTAACGCTTGTGCGATTGCAGCACCAATACCCCTTGAGGCACCTGTAATGACCGCGTGACGTTTATTCAAAGTGGGATGGATAGGCGTCGTGGTATTCATTTGCTCATTGGGCTCGTTTGTGTGGCTTGCATACGAGCACGCTCAAAATTTGTTTCTAATTGCCGTTTTGCTGATGTGTATTGTTTGGGCCATGGCATCGCTTGATACCCAATTCGAGCTGCTTCGGTCAGTGTCCATGCTGGGTTGGCAAGATGGGGTCGAGCAATTGCGCAGAGGTCCGCACGACCGGCAGCAATGATGCTGTTGACATGATCGGCTTCACTGATCGCACCAACGGCAATCGTGGCAATGCCAGCCTCTTGTCTAATTCTGTCGGCAAAAGGTGTTTGAAACATGCGACCAAATACCGGTTTTTCTTGCTTACTTACCTGACCCGAGGAGCAGTCAATGACATCTGCTCCTGCGGTCTTAAAAGCTTTAGCGATGTTGACGGCATCTGCTGGAGTGATTCCCCCTTCAACCCAATCATGCGCAGAAATGCGAACAGACATGGGTAAGTGTTGAGGCCATACGGCTCTTACCGCTTTGAATACCTCCAATGGATAGCGTAAACGGTTCTCTAGCGTTCCACCGTATTCATCATTTCGACAATTGGTAAGAGGCGAAATAAAACTAGACAACAAGTAGCCATGCGCACAGTGCAATTCCAACCAATCAAACCCTGCTACCGCTGCAAAATTAGCCGATTGGACGAAATTATTTTTGACATTCACCATATCCTCAAGCGTCATGGCGCGAGAGACTTGGCTGACGCCCTCTAGGTATTGCTGCTTGGAGGCACTTAGCAAAGGCCAATTTAATTCATCGCCAAAGTTATCAAGTGGTTGATCAATACCATCCCAAGCACGTCTGGTAGATCCCTTGGCACCTGCATGTCCAATTTGCGCTGCCATTTTGGCGTCACTGTTTTGATGAACCCAATCGACGATGCGTTTCCATGCATCCGTTTGGGCTTCATTCCACAAGCCTGGGCATCCTGGTGTGATGCGAGCATCGGGGGAGACGCAAATCATTTCTGCAAATACCAAGCCAGCTCCGCCCATTGCGCGAGCGCCTAAATGCACAAGATGAAAATCTCCCGGTACACCCTCATGTGCAGAATATTGCGCCATGGGGGAGACAACTACCCGATTTTTGAGTGTGACGGAGCGTGCTGTGAAAGGCGTAAACATGGGTGGTGTATGGGTGCCGTTAGACGTTGGAGTTCTACTGGCAAACCACTGTTCATAACCCTCGAGCCAATTTTTATCTCTTAATCGTAAATTCTCGTGACTGATTCGCTGGCTTCTGGTCAGCATCGAATACATGAATTGTTCTGGTTCTAGCT
Source organism: uncultured Bordetella sp. (assembly GCA_964343725.1). Lineage (GTDB taxonomy): Bacteria > Pseudomonadota > Gammaproteobacteria > Burkholderiales > Burkholderiaceae_C > Limnohabitans. The sequence goes on along the minus strand of CAYFLF010000040.1, from coordinate 1,149 downwards.
GATCACAATAGCGATCGCCACACACCTCAAACCATTCCATGGCGTTCCAAGCGGCATTTTGAATTTTCAATGTTTCAACCCGACGAAGTTCTTGGTATCTCGTCAGTACATTTGAAATTTGATTTCGATCACAACCAATCTCCTCGAATTGTTTGGTGAGTTCAATTGCGTCTTCGATAGCTAACTTGGTGCCAGAACCAATGGCAAAGTGCGCAGTGTGGACCGCATCGCCCATTAAAACAACATGGCTACCGTGTTTATTTTTTAACCACCATTGTTCGCATACGATGCGCTGGAAGTTGAGCCACGCAGACCCACGCAGGTGCCGTGCATTGGTCATTAATTTGGCGCCATTTAAATTTTTTGAAAATAATTTTTCGCAAAATGCGATGGATTCATTTTGATCGGCTTTGTCTAGCGCATGTGCCAGCCAAACATGCTCAGGACACTCCACAATAAAAGTGGAAGTGGTGGAGTCGAATTTATAAATGTGCGCTTGGAACCAACCATGCTCAGTCTTTTGAAAGTCAAATGTGAAAGCATCGTAGAGTTTGTGCGTACCTAACCAGATATAGCGATTAGGCCGAGTGATGATGTCTGGTTTAAAGATATCTTGATAGTGTGAACGGATGATGGAATTGATTCCATCACTGGCGATGATCAGGTCGGCGTCTGGGAAATCTAGGTCTGATTTCACCTCGCAATCAAAACGAAGCACAACCCCGAGCTCTTCGCATCGGGCTTGCAAAATATTCAATAATTTTTTTCTACCAATTCCGACAAAACCGTGTCCGCCTGAACGAATGCGTCTCCCTTTGAAAAGTAACTCAATATCATCCCAGTGGCTAAATGATTTTTGTATTTCGTCTGCCGTTTTGGCATCCCAAACATGCATGTTTTCCATGGTGGCGTCAGAGAACACCACTCCCCACCCAAAGGTGTCGTAGGGCAAATTTCGTTCAACAACCGTGATTTGGTGATTCGGCCATCGGGCCTTCATCAGCAGCCCAAAGTAAAGCCCTGCTGGACCACCCCCAATACAAACGATATGCATGGACCCTCTCTTCTAAGGATTAGCCAATCGGCTAATTATTTCAATTTTGAAGTAAATGTCCCTGAAAGGCAAATGCCTGTCAAGTCCTCAGAAGA
>CAYFLF010000039.1:0-11479 GCA_964343725.1 uncultured Bordetella sp. | reverse complement strand
GCGTGATTAAGCAACGCGCAGCATCATGCACCAAAACCCAGTCGTCTGACTGGGCCCCATGCGCGAGCAAGAAATTAAGCCCCGCCAATACAGTGTCTGAGCGTTGGGCACCACCAACTGCTGCCACTTGAAATTTCGCAATCTCAAACTCTTGAATTAAACCTAGCATCACTTGGTCATCGGGTGCAACAACAATCAAGCCTTGATTTATTCGCTCAACTGCATGAAATGCACGCAAGGTATGAACCACCATTGGCAATCCCGCAATATGGCGGTATTGCTTGGGCTCAGTGGAACCTGCACGCGCGCCAGTCCCTGCGCAAGGAATCAATGCATACATTCGATGCGTTGTTGCAGAAGATTGAGACATGACGTCATTCTAAAATCAACCCAATGCACCTGCCTCCATTGAGTACCGGCAAACGATTTGCCCTTGATCGCCCAGTTGGCTCTGCCGACGCACTATGGCTTGCCAAATTAGGGGTACAAGAAAAGTCTAAGAACAACCAAGTTGCTATCTTCACTGCTGATGCTGCTGACGCGCATCGTTTGCAAGAGGAGATTAGTTTCTTTGCTCCAGAGGTGCGTTGTGTGCTGTTTCCTGATTGGGAAACTCTGCCCTATGACAGTTTTTCGCCGCATCAAGATTTGATCAGTGAACGCCTTGCGACTCTGTGGCGAATCTCCCAAGGCGATGCCGATGTCATTTTGATACCTGCCACAACTGCGCTTTACCGACTCGCACCTCCCTCGTTCTTAGCTGGCTATACGTTTGAATTCAAAGTCAAACAAACCCTTAACGAAAAAAAATTCAAAGAACAACTTAGCTTGGCGGGGTACACCCACGTCACGCAGGTAGTAAGCCCTGGTGAATATGCAGTTCGGGGTGGCTTAATTGATCTGTTCCCCATGGGTTCCTTGGTGCCCTACCGCGTCGATTTATTTGATAACGAAATCGATTCCATTCGTACTTTTGACCCCGACAGTCAGCGCAGTTTGTATCCCGTTCCTGAGGTTCGATTACTACCAGGGCGTGAGTTCCCCATGGATCAAGACGCACGCGCCCTTTTTCGCCAACGCTGGCGTGAACTACTAGAGGGCGACCCAACCAAAAGCCGTATTTACAAAGATATTGGCAATAGCGTTGCCACTGCGGGTATTGAGTATTACCTCCCGCTTTTCTTTGAAGAAACAGCAACTGTCTTCCAATACATCAGTTCTACAGCCGTTGTGGTGTTGCATGGTGAATTAGAACCCGTGTTCCAACGCTTTTGGCAAGATACCCAAGAACGCTACCGATTAGTGCAAGGTGACCCTGAAAGACCTGCCCTATCGCCAGCCAACCTGTTTTTGAATGCAGAACAGTTTTTTGCAACTGCCAATCAATACGCACAACTAGCGCTAAGACCTTATCACGCAGCTAGTGGCGAAACCACATTTGCCCAATCCCTTCCAGACTTGATGGTGGTGCGAGGTGCCACCGATCCGCTAGAGCGTCTGGAGTTGTACGCTAAAAATACCGCCCACCGTTTATTAATTTTGGCGGAAAGTGATGGACGAAGAGAAAGTCTTTTAGATTTTTTACGCGCAAGCGAGCTCACCCCAGTTGTCTTTGATTCGTTACACGAATTTGAAAAATCGCAAGAAAAAATTGGGATCGCCACCTCTTCTCTACAGGTGGGGTTTAGTTGGCTAGAAGCTGGCATTGACTTCATCACTGAAACTGAGTTGTTCGCCATTGCCCCTGCCGCACGCAGAAGAAAAAAACAAGAACAAGTCAGCGATGTAGACGCCCTCATCAAAGACTTATCCGAGTTAAACGTGGGCGACCCAGTGGTGCACAACGCACATGGCATTGGTCGCTACCGTGGCTTAGTCAATATGGATCTTGGCGAAAAGACTGACGAAGGGCATCCTGCCCTTCAAGAGTTCCTGCACTTGGAGTACGCAGACCAAGCTGTTTTGTACGTACCTGTCAGCCAATTGCATTTGATCGGGCGCTACACAGGCGTAAGTGCTGAAGAAGCCCCTTTGCACAAATTGGGCTCAGCCCAATGGGACAAAGCTAAACGCCGCGCCGCAGAGCAAGTTCGTGATGCTGCGGCCGAATTACTCAACATCTATGCGCGCCGTGCAGCACGGGTTGGACACCCATTTCGTTATACACCGCAAGATTATGAAAGCTTCGCGAACGACTTCGGTTTTGAGGAAACTGCGGATCAACGTGCCGCTATTCATTCGGTAATTCAAGACATGATCAGCCCCCGTCCCATGGATCGATTAGTTTGTGGTGACGTGGGTTTTGGTAAAACCGAAGTGGCATTACGAGCAGCTTTTGTGGCAGTCACAGGTGGTAAACAAGTGGCTTTTTTAGCGCCAACCACCTTACTAGCTGAACAGCATTTTCAAACTCTGACGGACCGCTTCAGCAAGTGGCCTATCAAAATTGCTGAAATGAGCCGCTTTCGCTCTGCCAAAGAAATCAACTTGGCTGCCAAAGGATTGGCGGATGGTCAGATTGACATCGTGGTCGGCACGCACAAACTTTTGAGTGAAAGTATCAAATTCAAAGATTTGGGGCTATTGATCATCGATGAAGAGCATCGATTTGGTGTTCGTCACAAAGAAGCCATGAAAGCTATTCGGGCTGAAGTGGATGTATTGACTCTGACTGCAACACCGATCCCCCGTACTTTAGGAATGGCCTTAGAGGGCTTGCGGGACCTCAGCGTCATCGCGACAGCACCTCAAAGACGTCTTGCCATCAAAACATTTGTCCGTACGGAAGGTAACGGCGTCATTCGAGAGGCGGTTTTACGTGAGCTCAAGCGCGGTGGTCAGTGTTATTTCCTACACAACGAGGTTGACACGATTGAGAACCGCCGTGCGCGCTTAGAAGAACTACTTCCCGAAGCCCGTATTGCCATTGCCCATGGCCAAATGCCTGAGCGCGAGCTCGAACGCGTAATGCGCGATTTTGTGGCGCAACGCTACAACGTTTTGCTGTGCTCGACCATCATTGAGACGGGGATTGATGTACCGACTGCAAACACCATCATCATGAGTCGCGCAGATAAATTTGGGCTCGCACAATTACACCAATTGCGAGGCCGTGTGGGTCGCAGTCACCACCAAGCGTATGCCTATCTCATGGTGCCCGACCTAGAGTCACTCACCAAACAAGCTGCCCAAAGACTAGACGCCATTCAGCAAATGGAAGAATTAGGCTCTGGTTTTTATTTGGCCATGCATGATCTCGAAATTCGAGGTGCTGGTGAAGTATTGGGCGAAAGTCAAAGTGGCAACATGCTCGAGGTCGGTTTTCAACTCTATAACGAAATGCTCAGTGAAGCTGTTCGCGCTCTAAAAAATGGAGAAGAACCAGACTTACTCAGCCCGCTGAGTGCAACCACTGAAGTCAATTTACATGCGCCTGCGCTTCTTCCCGATGACTATTGTGGAGATGTTCATCTACGATTATCTTTTTACAAAAAATTAGCTGTTGCCAAAACGTCCGATCAAATTGATGGTTTGCTAGAAGAACTTGTGGATCGCTTTGGCAAACTACCGCCACAGGCGCAAACACTCATTGATGTCCATCGTTTACGCGTGAAAGCGCGTGACTATGGCGTGACGAAGGTAGATGCAACACCCCATGTGACGATCATTAGTTTTAAACCTAATCCGCCCTTTGATGCGATGCGCATCATCGAATTGGTTCAAAAAAATAAACACATTAAACTGGCTGGTAACGACAGACTGCGTATTGAACGTGATCTTCCAGAACCCATGGCAAGAGCCAAAATGGTGCAAGATATTTTGCGATCTTTGGGAACACCTATTGCACCGACTAAATCTGCACCTGCAGCCTCGTTCATTTAGATCCTCACAGCATTCCTCTGAAATTAAATTTCATGACACGACAAGAATTCGCTCCCGGGCTTTTCATTCAAGGTATTGAACCGCCGCTTGCATTGGAGCATTTCAAGCTCATTGCATTTGATATGGATTCGACATTGATCAATATCGAATGCATTGATGAAATCGCAGATGCAGCTGGCCGCAAAGCAGAGGTCAGCGCGATCACGGAAGCGGCTATGCGTGGCGAAATCACCGATTTCAAAGACAGTTTGCGCAGACGAGTGGCATTGCTAAAAGGCGTCCCTCAGCAAGCACTAGAGGATGTGTTTACCAGCCGATTACGCCTCAACCCCGGTGCACGGGAATTGGTCGAGACATGTAAACAACACGGCATAAAAGTATTACTCGTTAGCGGTGGATTCACTTTTTTCGCCGAGCGTGTTCAACATATGCTCCATATTGACTTTATGCGCAGCAATATTCTTGAAATTTTGAATGGCCAACTCACAGGACACTTAGTCGATCAAGATTGGGGCGATATTTGTGATGGTGCGGAGAAACGTAAGAAACTTCTTGAAACTTGCAACGAGATGGGTATTGCACCCGAACGAAGTATTGCCATGGGGGACGGCGCAAATGATTTACAGATGATGGGCGTTGCAGGGCTTTCTGTGGCCTACCATGCCAAGCCCAAAGTCCGCGAACAAGCGATGGTGTCTATTGAAGAAGGGGGATTAGATCGTTTGCTTGAAATAGTGAAACCATCTGCTAGCGCAAAGCCTGGTAAATAGTTTGCGCGAGCTCTAAAGAAATACCCTCCACGCTGCAAAGATCCTGCACACTAGCTTGTGCTACCCCGCGCGCCCCACCAAATCGCTGAAGTAACTTTGCACGTTTTTTAGGGCCTATGCCCGCAATTTCTTCTAAGGTACTACCACCCACACGCACCTTAGCCCGTGCCGCTCGCATGCCAGTGATGGCAAAACGATGTGCCTCGTCTCTAATTTGCGCGATCAACATCAACGCAGCTGAATCGCGTCCAAGATAAACTTTTGCACGACCATCTGCAAAGACCAATTCTTCAAGCCCTACTTTGCGGCCCTCGCCTTTTTCTACCCCCACTATCCGCGAAACATCTAATCCAAGCTCGTCAAACACCTCGCGTGCCATCGAAACTTGGCCCCTACCTCCATCAATGAGCACAATGTCTGGCAACTTTCCTTCACCAGAACGAACAGCCTCTGCAAGTTTGCTGTAGCGACGCTCTAAAACTTGGCGCATTGCGGCATAGTCATCCCCAGGGGTAATGCCATCAATGTTGTAGCGGCGGTACTCGCTACTTTGCATTTTGTGGTGGTGAAACACCACACAAGATGCTTGGGTGGATTCCCCAGCTGTATGTGAAATATCGAAACACTCCACCCTGAACGTGTCCAAGTTCTCGACATCTAAATCGAGTGCATCTACTAAAGCACGCGTGCGTGCTTGTTGCGAGCCCTCTTCGGCCAATAACCTCGCAAGTTGAATATCAGCGTTTTGTTGCGCCATTTCTAGCCAAACCTTGCGCTGTTCACGCGGGTTATAAATGGCGCTTATCTTGACGCCAGTTTGTTCCATCAGCGTTTTGATCAATTGCTTGTCTACAGCGTGGCTGGTCACAAGTGTTGGTGGGACAGGGACTTCTATATAGTGCTGGCTCAGAAAGGCCTCTAGAACTTCAATTGGTTCAGCATCGTCCACATGCGCCGGGAAATATGGTCTATCGCCAAGGTGGCGTCCACCTCGCACCATGGCTAAATTCACACAAGCACGTCCCCCTTGCACTTTGACCGCCAAGATATCCACGTCTTGATCACCCACGGTATCTACAGCTTGTTGATGCAATACCTTGGACAGCGCACTCATTTGGTTGCGAAGTTCGGCTGCTTGTTCAAACTCTAGTTTGTCAGCATGTGCCATCATGCGCGCTTCGATCGCTTGCATCACTTCTTGCGTTTGCCCACGTAAAAGTCGCATCGCACTCTCTACATCGCGTTGGTAGGCCTCTAAAGAGATGTGCTCGACACAAGGCGCGGAACAGCGTTTAATTTGGTAGAGCAAGCAGGGACGTGTACGGTTGTGATACACCGTATCTTCACAAGTTCTTAAACGAAAAACCTTTTGAAGTAACTGAATCGCCTCTCGCACCGCCCAAACACTGGGATAGGGGCCAAAATATTCATGTCGTTTGTCAACCGCACCGCGGTAATACACCACGCGAGACACATTGCTCGCTTTGTTTTTAGAAGCATCGCTAGCGCGCGTAATCTTTAAATAGGGATAGCTCTTGTCGTCGCGAAACAAAATGTTGTAGCGCGGTTTCAACGATTTAATCAGGTTGTTTTCGAGCAGCAAGGCCTCGGCTTCAGAGCGCACAACCGTGGTTTCCATACGCACGATCTTGCTCACCATATGGCCTATGCGTGTTCCCGTTTTTTCTTTTTGAAAATAATTGGCAACACGCTTTTTTAAATTAATAGCTTTACCGACGTAAAGCACCTGTTCATGGCTATCAAAGTACCGGTAAACCCCCGGCAAACCCGGAAGCGCAGCCACTTGTGCCAACAATTGGGCACTGTGACGATTGGCAACTTCTTCGGTTGGAACAGGCTCTGGCACGTTTTCTTCAGACATTTGCGTATTGTGGACAATCTCGCGGGTGACTTCCAAATTTTTGTTGTGGGAAATTTTTTGCCACGTGATCGACAACCACGGTGACCTCGGGGTCAGTTGGCGCCTAGCTGTCAATTTAGCCCAACGCGGACACTCTGTACGCCTTTGGGTGGATGACGCTAGCGCGTTGACTTGGATGGCTCCATCCGGCCACCCTCATGTTCGGTTAGCAAGATGGTCAGACATTGAAAATACATCTGATTTCGGAGACGTGGTGATAGAGGCGTTTGGTTGCAAACTGCCTGCCTATGTTGAAAGCCTGATTGCACAACAGGGTTCAATCTGGATCAACCTTGAATATTTGAGTGCCGAGAGCTACGTCTTAAAGTCCCACGGTTTAGCGTCACCGGTGATGCAAGGGGCGGCCAAAGGGCATACCAAATGGTTTTTTTATCCAGGCTTTGTATCAGGCACAGGTGGATTGATACGCGAAACCGATTTAAAGCACAGGCAATCAACTTTTGATCGAACCGCATGGTTGGCACGCTATACACGACCAACTTCTAACGTCAGTAGTTATTCACAATCACTTTGGATATCCTTATTTTGTTATGAACCCAATTCCTTGCAAGCTTTTATTGAACAATTAATAAGCGCCCCAAGACCTGTCCATTTGCTAGTGACCTCTGGCCGATCGCAACGGGCTGTCGCTCAGGCACTTGAGGCTCTGAAAATATCTGAGAGCGGTGCAGGCAATTTGCAAATTACGCGACTACCTTACCTCTCTCAAGAAGATTTCGACCACATGTTGTGGGCATGCGACCTGAACTTTGTACGCGGAGAAGACTCGTTGGTGCGCGCACTATGGTCGGCTAAGCCTTTTATTTGGCAGATATATCCGCAAGATGATCAAGCTCACCATGTGAAACTAAAAACATTTTGCGAAACTATGAAAATGCCGCACGATTTAGTTGCTATCCATGATGTCTGGAATGGTTTGTCGGATAAACCTTTACCCATCATCACATCAAGCCAAATTCAGAATTGGGCATCCTGGGCCCAAGAAACTGCACTTCATTTATCGGGCCAACAAGACTTGGTGACGCAGTTAGAGCTATTTGTATCTCAAAAACGCTAAAATCAGGGGTTTTGCGAACCTTAAGTGGCTAAAAGCCCTTTTAAATCCCTTATTCACTCACTAGAAATTCATCTATGAAAACCGCTCAAGAAATACGCGTTGGTAACGTCATCATGCAAGGTAAAGACCCTATGGTGGTCTTACGTACTGAATACAGCCGCGGCGGACGCGGTTCATCCACCGTTCGCATGAAACTCAAGAGCTTGATTGCCAACTTCGGTACCGAAGTTGTGTTTCGTGCAGATGACAAGATGGACCAAGTCATTTTGGACAAGAAAGAATGCACTTACTCCTATTTCGCAGACCCTATGTATGTTTGCATGGATAGTGAATACAACCAATACGAAGTTGAAGCCGACAATATGGGCGATGCTTTGAACTACCTAGAAGACGGCATGTCACTAGAGGTGGTTTTTTACGAAGACAAAGCAATTTCAGTTGAATTACCCACCACTGTCGTGCGTGAAATCACTTGGACGGAACCTGCTGTAAAGGGAGACACCTCAGGCAAAGTACTCAAACCTGCCAAGATTGCCACTGGCTTTGAAGTGCCAGTCCCCATATTTGTGGCGCAAGGTGATAAAGTCGAAATCGATACTCGCACTGGCGAGTATCGTAAGCGCGTCTAAAACTTTTAAAAATACAAAAAAGGCCTGCTTGCAGGCCTTTTTAGTTTTCTCCAATCAAAACACCAAGGTGATATTTATGGATGGAATGCTGGACCCCCAAGACCCTCGCCTATCGCATGCGTGGGAGATACTGAAAGCACAATCTCCAAGTGACAACGGGCTCGCTCCAGAATCTAACCGTCTTGCATTTGCAGATCCTGAGTTTCTCTTGCGTAGAGAAACGCGCGGAATCCGTTTCCAACTGGAGATGCTCAAACCCGACATAGCCCAACAAGAGCATGGCATTGAACACACGGTGGTTGTATTTGGTAGCGCCCGCTTTCAAAGCCAAGAAAAATCCCAAAAAATCTTAGAAGCCGCAAGAGATTCGGGTGTTGCAGAGGACATCAAACGGGCAGAAGCGTTGGTGCGTAACGCGCATTTCTATGAACAAGCAAGAGCATTTGGTCACTTAATTGCCCAATACAGTGCCAACAAGCATAACCCTCACAAACTTTTTATATGTACTGGCGGTGGGCCTGGCATTATGGAAGCGGCTAATCGTGGCGCGTCTGAGGCTGGCGGTATCAGCGTGGGACTCAATATTGCCTTACCGCATGAGCAAACCCCTAACCCTTACATCACACCTGAGTTGAGTTTTAAGTTTCACTACTTTGCATTACGCAAAATGCATTTCATGATGCGCGCAAAAGCTTTGGTGGCATTTCCAGGCGGTTTTGGAACGATGGATGAATTGTTCGAGACCTTAACCTTGGTGCAGTGCAAAAAGGCAAAGCCAGTTCCCATTGTGTTGTTTGGCACCGAATATTGGAAAAAAGTGTTTCACCCAGAAAGCATGCTCGAAGAAGGCGCTATATCCGAGGAAGACTTGCAACTCTTTCGTTATGTCGACACGGTTGAAGACGCTTGGGAAGTTATTCGTGCTTTTTATGCACTCTAAGCAAATAAGCACTTCGCGCCCCTAGTCCCACGGCTAGTGACACACACCAAAAAACAGCGCCCACGCCAATCACAGCACCTGCGGCACCAAAAACCATGGGCATCAACACGCTCGAAGCGTTGATACCCATTAAACGCAAGCCCAAGGCCTCTCCGTGTCGAGACTCGGGCGTGATTTGATGCAAGGTACTCATCACCATAGGCTGAACAGAGCCCAGCGACAAGCCTAAGAAGACAGAGCAAATACCCATAGTCAAAGCACCTTGGGCAAAAGGGTAGATAGCTAGCAACGCAGATGTGATGAGCATGGCCGTCGTGATAACTTGCCACTCTTGCAGTCTTGCGACAACCATGGGAAGTAAAAAACGAATCAAAGCAGCTGCAATGGCAAATGCACCCAGAATAGATCCAATGGACGATGCACTCAAGTCCCGCTCATGCCCCAAGATTGGCACAACAAAGGTATGCACATCCCAACAGGCTGATAAAAACCAATTGACGAGTAATAGACGCCTAAACATGCTGTCGTTTAGTAAATCCCACGCGCTATTGGCTTCTTGGCCCTCGGTGTTCACAACAGCAGGTAATTCTTGGGTTGTGCGGACCCAAAACCAGGCCAAGAGAGGAAACACTGCCATCGCTGCATAGGCCCATTGAAAACCAGCGTAATCAATCAAAACACCCGCTATCAGCGGGCCAATAAAGTTTGAAATAGCTGGCCCCACTGACAACCAACTAAACACCTGCTTCATCTCTGTGACGTCTTGCGCGGCTCGTCCTACGTGGCGCTGCAATGCAATGATCGCGGCGCCCGTAGAACCGCCCGTCATCAAGGCACTAAAGCACAAAACAGGAAAACTAGGCCAAATGGCAGCGCTTGCGGCTCCCAAACTTGCCATGCACACGCTCACAGCAACAGGTTTTTTGAGGCCATGGGTATCTGCATAACGCCCTGCTGGTAAGGCTAAAAATACTTGTGTCAAAGCAAATAAAGCCAACAGAAAACCGACAGTAGCAGCAGTTTCACCTGCGCGCAAAGCCATCAAAGGTGTGGCCATTCGCATACCCGTCATGCATGCGTGCAAGCAGACTTGACCAGCGATCAATCGAAAGAGTTCGCGGTTCAAAGCGTCGTGTCCGGACTATTTGTATCGTCTAAAGAATCATCTACTAGCGGTAGCAATTTTTGAGACTCTTCATCGGGGAGGGCTTCGATATTTTTTAGCGCTCGGCGCATTTGTCGGCTTCTGGTATCTGCCTTGTCTAAAGTATCAGCCGCTTTTTGCACTTGTTCACGGACCTTCTCGACCCAATCCCCGTAGCGTTCGAATTCGGTCTTGACCGCGCCCAACACCTTCCAAACTTCAGATGCTTGTTGCTCAAGTGCCAGTGTCCGAAAACCCATGTGAAGACTATTTAGCATGGCCAGCAAGGTAGTGGGGCCCGCTAAAGTGACGCGGTAGTCACGTTGCAAACTGTCGACCAATCCTGGGCGACGTAACACCTCCGCATACAAGCCTTCAATTGGTAAAAACAAAATCGCGAAGTCGGTGGTGTGCGGAGGCGCGAGGTAGCTCTCTGCAATACTTTTAGCTTCAGAGCGTATACGCACCTCCAATGCCCTAGAAAAGGCGTCTGTCCCGGCAACATCGGCTCGCTCATGGGCATCTAACAAACGCTCATAGTCTTCGCGAGGGAATTTCGCATCGATGGGTAACCAAACAGGCTCGCCATCTTGACCATCACGCCCTGGAAACCGAATTGCGAAATCTACACGTTGATTGCTACGCGGCTTGGTTTCCACTTGTTTGGCATATTGCTCCACAGTAAGAACCTGCTCTAGTAAAGCTTCTAACTGCACCTCGCCCACAATGCCTCGGGTTTTGACATTGGTGAGCACGCGTTGCAAGTCCCCCACGCCTTGCGCCAGTTTTTGCATTTGCCCTAGTCCGTTATGAACTTGCTCAAGTCTTTCAGCGACTTGTTTAAAGCTCTCTGACAAACGCTTCTCTAGCGTGGTTTGCAGTTTTTCGTCCACGGTTCGACGCATTTCGTCGAGTTTCTCGTTATTGCTTTTTTGCAGCTGCTGTAACTGTTGGTGCAAAGTGTCACCCACAGACTTTTGCATCAAACTGAGTTGTTGAATTTGACTTTGTTGGAAAGTCGCCAAGTTTTGTGTGAGTTCTTGGCGCGCTTCGCGAGAAGCCTCTGTGACTTCCTGACGCAAGGCTCTTTCCAAACGGTCTAGTTTTTCGTCTAG
>CAYFLF010000038.1:0-12030 GCA_964343725.1 uncultured Bordetella sp. | reverse complement strand
GAAGACTATGGCCATCATCCTGTAGAGCTAGCGGCCACTTTGGCAGCGGCGCGTGGTGCCTTCAAGGATAGGCGTTTGATTTTGGCGTTCCAACCCCATCGTTATACGCGTACACGGGATTGCTTTGAAGATTTTGTGAATGTGCTGTCGCGTTCCGATATTTTGTTGCTCACAGAGGTTTATGCGGCTGGTGAAGCACCTATCGTGGCCGCAGATGGACGCGCATTGACGCGTGCTTTGCGCATGGCTGGATTTGAGTCTTTGGTCTTTGCCGAAGACATACACCGACTTGCACAAGTCATTTATGAAAACGCACAAGACGGTGATGTAGTCATGTGCATGGGGGCGGGTTCAATTGGACAAGTGCCATTGCAGGTTTTGGCGATTGCGCAACAGCAATCGGAAAGCGCGACATCCACCCTATGACAACGATCCCAACATTTGATATCAAGACCGCCAAAGTCGCGGTGTTGATGGGCGGGCGTTCTGCAGAGCGTGAAATTTCTTTGATGTCAGGCGAAGGCGTTTTGAAAGCATTGCAAGGCAAGGGCGTGAATGCGACTGCATTTGATCCAGCAAACCAATCCATGGATCAACTGACTCAGCAAGGTTTTACCCATGCATTCATTGCCTTACATGGACGCTATGGTGAAGATGGTTCTGTACAAGGTGCGTTGGAGTTATTGGACATTCCCTATACGGGTTCTGGTGTGATGGCTTCGGCGATTGCGATGGATAAAGTCATGACCAAACGTATTTGGTCCGCTTTAGGTTTAACTACGCCTAAATCTGTGAGTCTTGCGCCAGATGAACAGTCACAGCAAGCCATTGCAGCGATTCCTCATACATTGGGACTTCCTCTAATCGTCAAGCCACCACGCGAAGGTTCATCGATTGGGATCACCAAAGTGACCTCCGCACAAGCGATAGAGGCAGCAGCGCAACTGGCCATTCAGTATGACCCAGACCTCCTGTGCGAAGAATTTATCGATGGCGAAGAGTTGACATGTCCTGTGCTGGGTAATGGCATCCACGCCCGCGCTTTACCAGTGGTGCGGATTGCTGCGCCTGATGGTGCCTACGACTATCAGAATAAATATTTCACCGACGATGTGAAGTACCACTGTCCTAGCGGACTTCCTGAAGAGGAAGAAAAGGCGATCCAAGCCTTAGTGGTAGCAGCATACCGAGCGCTTGGATGCCGCGGTTGGGGACGTGCCGACATCATGTTGCGTGCATCAGACCGCAAACCATTTTTGTTAGAGATGAATACCTCTCCCGGTATGACAAGCCACTCTTTGGTGCCAATGTCTGCTCGGGCTGCAGGTATCAGTTATGAAGATTTGTGTGTGCTGTTGCTCCAAAGTGCTAGTTTGGATCACTTGGAGGTCGCTAAAAAAGTATGAGCACCTCACGCTACACCACCCACACACGCGTACGTGCAGAAAAAAACACGACCGTACAGGTGCCATGGGATGTCAAGCTCATGCATGTGACAGGCTCCTGCATGTTTGCCTTGCTGACATTAGGCCTTGTGTTCATGGTGTTTTGGGTGGCTGTGCATTTGCCAGTTTTTAACTTGGTCGGTATCACCGTAGAAGGCGAAGTCGACCACAACAACGCTACGACCTTGCGTGCGAACGTCACCACACGCATGACAGGAAATTTCTTCACAGCAGATCTGACGCAAGTGCAGCATGCATTTGAAGGTGTTCCTTGGGTTCGCTTGGCAGTCGTGCAACGCGAGTTTCCAAACCGCTTGCGTGTGACATTGCAAGAACACCGACCCGTTGCCTATTGGGGAGATGAAAACGAATCCCGCTTACTCAATATGTATGGGGAAGTATTCGAAGCCAATTTGGCAGATTTAGAAAACGAAAAAATCCCCCGACTCAAAGGACCAGACAGTGAATCGCAATTGGTATGGAAGATGTACCAAGCCTTGGTTCCTAGGTTTCGTGCATTGGCACTGGATTTGGGAAATCTGGAATTAACGGAACGTGGTAGTTGGCGCGCCTATCTCAAACAAGGTGCCGTGATTGAGTTAGGCCGTGGCGATGTCGCAGAGGTCACGGCACGCATGCAGCGGGTCGACCAAACACTATTAGGTGTTGTACAGAAGTTGGGAAAAAAACTGCAGTCGCTGCAATCCATGGATTTGCGGCATGACAACGGATACGCCATTCGTTTGCATGGTGTGAGCACGATGGAAGTTGCGATGTCGCGCAACTAGAGAGATTAGGCAAGAAACGAGGCTGTTATGGCAAAAGAGTACAAAGATTTGGTAGTGGGGTTAGACATTGGAACGGCCAAGGTGATGGTGGTCGTGGCCGAAGTCTTGCCCGGCGGCGAACTCAAACTTGCCGGTATGGGGGTGGCCCCAAGCAATGGCCTCAAACGCGGTGTGGTAGTCAATATTGATGCCACAGTTCAAAGCATTCAACAGGCTTTAAAAGAAGCCGAGTTCATGGCCGATTGCAAGATCACCCGTGTGTACACCGGCATCACGGGTAGCCATATCCGTGGCATGAACTCTACGGGCATGGTGGCCGTGAAAGACCGCGAAGTCACAGCACCTGACGTGGCGCGCGTGGTAGAGACCGCCAAAGCTATCAATATTTCGACAGACCAACGTTTGTTACTGGTGCAACCTCAAGAGTTTGTGATCGATGGACAAGAGGTGCGTGAACCCATTGGCATGAGCGGTATTCGTTTAGAAGCCAAGGTGCATATCGTGACAGGCGCACAAAGCGCTGCAGAAAACATCATCAAATGCGTGCGCCGTTGTGGTCTAGAAGTCGATCAGTTGATGCTCAACCCATTGGCGTCTAGCCTATCCGTTTTGACAGACGATGAGCGTGAATTGGGCGTGGCCTTGGTAGACATTGGTGCAGGTACTACCGATGTCGCGATATTCACCAATGGGTCGATCAGACATACAGCTGTCATTCCGATTGCTGGGGACTTGATCACCAGCGATATCGCGATGGCATTGCGCACACCGACCAAAGACGCAGAAGAAATCAAGATTGAATCGGGTTTTGCCAAGCAAATGCTGGCAGATCCGGAAATTCAAGTGGAGGTTCCTGGCTTAGGCGATCGGAGCCCTCGTATGTTGAGTCGCCAAGCCTTAGCGGGTGTGATTGAGCCACGGGTTGAAGAAATATTTTCTTTGGTGCAACAAGTCGTTCGGGACTCTGGCTATGAAGAGGTGCTCTCTTCAGGCATTGTGTTGACGGGTGGGAGTGCGGTGATGCCTGGCATGGTGGAGTTGGGCGAAGACATCTTTCTCAAGCCCGTGCGACGTGGCGTGCCTAACTACAACAGCGCATTGGCAGACATGGTGTCGCAACCACGTGCTGCCACGGCGATGGGTTTGCTAGAAGAAGCGCGCATGGCACGTATGCGTGGTTTCAAGGTTTCGCAAAAAAGCAGCACCGTCAAAACAGCTGTGGACCGTGTCAAAGATTGGTTTGTGGGGAACTTTTGATCATGGTGCCACAACGCTTGCTCTATTTAGCCCGCGGTAGTCCTCCGGACTTCAAGCTCCGAGGTCGACGATGGCGACCCTGTGTGGCAACTGCACCCCCTTCATAAGGAGATGCATGGACAAGAAAAAACAAATCCATTTAAGGCAACTGCAAATTTTTAGATAGATCGGAGAAACAATATGAGTATTGAAATGATTGAAGTAGAAACTTTCAACTCGGGCACGCAAATCAAGGTGATTGGCGTTGGCGGAGGTGGCGGTAATGCGGTGGAGCACATGATTCGCTCAGGTGTACAAGGGGTTGAGTTTGTGTGTGCCAATACCGATGCGCAGTCTCTGCGTATTAGCAATGCGCATAAAGTGATTCAGCTTGGATCCAATGGTTTGGGTGCTGGCAGCATTCCGGAAAAAGGACGCGAAGCGGCTGAGGCCGCTGAAGACCAAATACGCGAAGCGCTCGAAGGTACCAATATGCTGTTTGTGACCGCGGGTATGGGTGGTGGTACAGGCACTGGTGCGGCACCCGTAGTGGCACGTGTTGCGCGTGAAATGGGAATTTTGACCGTTGGTGTCGTGACCAAGCCTTTTGAGTTTGAAGGCACACGCCGCATGAACAATGCAGAAGCAGGATTAGCAGAGCTTGAAGCCAACGTCGATTCCTTGATCGTTGTCTTGAATGAAAAACTGCTAGACGTGTTGGGCGAAGACGCCAGCCAAGACGATGCGTTTGCATTTGCCAATGACGTATTGAAAAACTCCGTCGGCGGTATTGCCGAGATCATCAATGTGGAAGCTTTGGTCAACGTGGACTTTGCAGACGTGCGTACCGTGATGAGTGAGACAGGTAAAGCCATGATGGGCACTTCTGCGGCCAATGGTCCTGACCGTGCGCGCATCGCTGCTGAACAAGCAGTGGCATGCCCATTACTCGAGGGTGTGGATATGTCTGGTGCCAAAGGCGTGTTGGTGTTGATCACTGCTGCCAAGGGCGGATTGAAGTTGTCTGAATCCCGTGAAGCGATGAATACGATTCGTAAATTTGCATCGCCAGATGCACATGTGATTTACGGAACGGCCTATGACGAATCATTAGGCGATCAAATTCGCGTGACCGTAGTCGCGACGGGATTGGCTGGCGGACGCCGTGTTGCACCGCAGTTGCAAGTGTTGCGAACTGGAACAGACAATGGCAGTTACACCACGCACAACGCACCCAACGCATCTCCAACCGGCATCATGGCCGCAGCAACTGCGGGGTTAAACAATCTGGCATCTGGTCTAGGTGTGGGCGCATCTACTGCTCAACCTGATTACAACAGCATGGCAGTTCCTAGTGTTTGGCGTACCAACCGAACTCAAGCGGCGGCAAAAGTAGACGCTTTGTCTTCTGGTGGAATGGACGACTACGAAATCCCTGCGTTCTTGCGCAAGCAAGCAGACTGAGATTCGGAGAAAATCGCTACGTGCTAAAACAAAGAACCATCCAATCACTCACCAAAGCCGTGGGCGTGGGTCTCCATAGCGGTCAACGCGTGGAACTCACTTTGCGGCCTGCACAACCCGAAACAGGGATTGTGTTTAGGCGGGTGGATTTGCCTGTCCCTGTAGACATCCCCATCACTGCGACGGCGGTAACGGATACCCGTTTGGCATCGACCATATCCAATGGCGGCGCCAAGGTCTACACGGTGGAGCATTTGATGTCGGCATGTGCAGGTTTGGGTATTGACAATATGTATGTCGATATCACTGCACAAGAAGTGCCAATATTGGATGGATCAGCCTCGTCCTTTGTTTTTCTTTTGCAAAGCGCGGGCATTGTGGAGCAAAACGCACCGAAGCGGTTTATTCGCATTCTTAAAAGTGTGCATGTGCAAGAAGGAGAAGGCGAATCCACCAAGTGGGCGCGCTTAGACCCGCACCATGGTTACAAACTCACTTTTGAGATTGACTTTCACCATCCTGCAGTAGACCAAACAGGCCAACGCGTTGTCTTTGATATGGACAAAGATGTCTACACCCGCGATATTGCACGCGCACGTACTTTTGGGTTTACCAAAGATGTGGAAACCATGCGTGCAAATGGCTTGGGCATGGGTGGCGGGCTTGACAACGCCATCGTCATGGATGACTACAAAGTTTTAAATAGCGATGGCCTTCGCTATGACGATGAATTTGTTAAACACAAGATTCTCGATGCCATGGGCGATTTATTTTTATTAGGCAAGCCCTTGTTAGCGTCTTACTGTGCATTCCGTTCTGGTCATGCCATGAACAACAAATTGTTACGTGAATTGCTAAGTCAGCCAGATAGTTATGAGACGGTGACTTTTCAGGACGTTCAACACGCTCCGCCTGGGCTCGCGCAATTAGCCCCTGCTTGGTAATTATTTGCTTCGGCCTGCGCGGTACATACCACTGGTGGTTCGCGCTAGAAGCGTTTCTTGCCCTACTTGCTGCATCACATGACCTGCATGCGCATGGGTGATAGCCAAACCTAAAGCGTCTGCGGCATCAGGCCCTGGCAAGGTCGGCAAATTGAGTAGACGTTTCACCATCTCTTGCACTTGCGCTTTTTGCGCCTTGCCGTGCCCAGCCACTGCTTTTTTCATTTGCAATGCGGTGTATTCGGCAACAGGCAAGTTGCACGATACAAGTGCTGTTAGACAGGCGCCGCGTGCTTGACCCAAGAGCAAGGTGGCTTGCGGGTTGACATTGACAAAGACAATTTCAACCGCGCTACAAGCAGGTTGGTAACGCGTAACGACTTCATGGATACCGTCGTACAACACTTTCAAACGCTGCGGCAACAAGCCTTGCTCAACTTTGTCGGTACGTATAGTTCCGCTTGCGATGTAGCGTAGTTTTTGTCCTTCTAAATCCACCACACCAAAACCTGTGGTGCGCAAGCCGGGATCGATTCCTAAGATTCGCATGACTGGGCCTTATGGGAGTTGCGCACGTGGCATACGGGTCAAGATAATCTCTGTACGACCCGCGAGATATTCAGACAAAGGAAATTTTTGGTAGTGCTTGGGGCGCGGCAACATGACGGCCAAACGACCTGCTTCCCAAGCACTCAATTGCATGGCTGATTTCGAAAAATAATGTTGTGCAGCCGCTTCTGCGCCAAAAATACCCTCACCCCATTCCACGTGATTGAGATAGAGCTCCAAAATACGTTGCTTACTCAAAAGCGCTTCCAGCATCAGTGTCAATACAAACTCTTGGCCTTTGCGCACAAAGGTGCGCTCTCCGGCTAAAAATAAATTCTTAGCCAATTGCTGGGTGATGGTAGAGCCACCTACTACTTTGACCGCTGGATTTTTTTGTGCGGCCCGACTCGCTTGTAATTCAGCTTTAGCATTTTTTGCCCAAGCTTTTTCGATAGCCTCCCATTGCACGCCATCGTGTTGCGCAAAGATGTCGTCTTCCGAAACAATGACTGCGCGCTTGAGTTGTTCGGATATTTTGTCGTAAGCAACCCAGGTTTGACGCCAAGGCAAGCGTTGCTTGGTTTGGAAAATTTGCCAGGCTTGAGAGCGCTCAAACGTAGTCGACTCAGGCGAAATGCGCGCCATCAGGGCAATTTTTGCCAAGAAAAAAAACTGTAGACCTATAAAAGCACCCACGACCAAAAGCATCCAACGGGTGATTGGATGGCGGGCAGAGCGCAGTATGTTTAGAAAACCCATACGCGATACTTTTAATTTGTTCCTTCACCAAGCGTGCGCAAAGCGTTGTCGCGACTAAATATAAAACGCGAAATGATGGCGAGTTGATCCGCCTGCTTGCGCATTTCCTTGGTGAATTCACCAAAAGGACCTGCACTCACTGCAATGGCTTGCGCGCGTCGATCTAATTCACTGTTACCTGACGCTTGCACCACTTCGGTGTTGAGCACACGGCCTTCTGCATTGATGGTGATGATCATGGTGAGTTCGCCATAAATCTTTTGGCCCATGCGCTCTGGAAAATTGCGGGTGCCACGTTCTTCGATTTTGCGACGCATGACGTCGTAATACTGGGCATACGCCACTTCACGCGTGGCGGGACTGATGTAGTGTTTGCGAGGGCGCAAATTGTCTTGTTCGATGCGCAACTCGATTTCAGCCAAGAGTTTGAGCAATTGACGACGTTTTTGCTCAATCGCTTCGTTCGCCACATGCCCTTTTTCGGGTTGCGGCGCGGGGATGGCTGCAATCATGTTCTTGACCTGTGCGAGCAACAAAGATTGTTCTTTGCGCATGGCTGCAACTTGTTGCTGCAATATTTGCGTGGTTTCGCCTTGTACAGTCTCGTTGGCACTCAAAAGTGGCGAAGCCGCACGTCCTGATTTGAGTTCACCCCCGCCCGCCAATTGCGTTTGGGCCAAGGCTTGTGCTTTTTCTGGCGGTGTATCTTGGATACGCGTGTTGACCAAAATCACCTCAAGGGGTGCATCTTTGAATACCCGATCAATGCGCTCAGCAACACGAAGGCGAACAAAAGCCAAGGCGATATGAATCGCCAAGGATATGCATAAAGCAATTAGCAAAATACGATGGTGTCGTACCAAGCCTTGGACAAAAACCGGTGTCACGCTTGAGGCGCCTCAGTGGCAATCACTTCATCGACGTCAACCGCAATGGCCAATGGACCCGCTGGCGTTTCGTCATCGTCTTCTTGCTGTGCTTGTGCAGTGTTATCACTAGCGAGCGCGCTGGCATCTTGCAAGACCTCTATCAATTGACCATGCACATCGAGTGAAATATGGTCTATACCTTGAATGCGTAGCAACACACGCGTACCGCGTGCCAAATTTCCACAACCCATCACAGGCAAGACTAAGGGCAAATTGTCAGCGCGTGCGATAGGGGGTTCGCCTTCAAATGATTTGAAAATCGTGGCTTCCACTTGCAAAACTTTGTTTTGCTGCAAATATTGCAATGTCCAAAACCGCTCCATGCTCGATTGGTATGCGTTGTAGCTGCTATAGGCAGCCTCAAATGCGGAGATGATCGAAAACAATTCCACTTCTTTGGGCTTGAAGGGTGCAGCCAAGGCAGCTGTATTTCCATGTTGGGCACAAGCGATGATTTGCCACTGGTTGACCAAATCGGTGTAGCGGCGCAATGGTGAGGTGCTCCATGCGTAACAAGGCACGCCAATACCAGCATGCGGCAAGGCTTTGGTTCCCATGCGTACTTTGATGCCTGGTAACAAACTGGCTTGACTTCGGTAGATGCCTGGAACGCCCAAATCAGCCAGCCATTGCCCCCATGTGCTATTGGCCAAGATCATGGCCTCTGCAACGATGAGATCAAGTGGTGCGCCACGATCACGTTGTGAAATCTCGACTCTTTCATCACCCTTGGGCGCTTGTCCTTCAGTGGTGTTGACACGGAAGTTGTAGTCCGGCCGGTTGAAGTTTTCGGGTTTGCCACGCACGACTTCGCGTTGGGCTTTTCTATGCAGGGCTAAGCGATACAAAAATGCCAATTGCGCGTGGGGCATCGGTGGAGCGTCTTTATCAATTGGTGGCACGGATGCAGGATTGGCCAACCAAGCTTCGGTCACAACATCGTCAAGCACGTCGTGGCGTAAGTTCGCTGCGATGTGTACACGCTCAACACGGGTATCGCTGCCCAGAATTTCTAGAGAGGATTCATCCACACGCAAATACAAAGACACTGCGGGGCAATCACGACCTTCTTGCAAGGTGTAGCTTTGCACCACATGGTCCGGCAACATGGTGATTTTGTTGCCTGGCATATACACAGTAGACAAACGCTGTCGCGCGATTTGATCAATGGCGTGACCAGGCTTTAACGCAAGTGCAGGTGCTGCGATGTGAATACCTACGACGACTTCACCAGTACCTAAGCCTTGCACAGACAATGCGTCGTCAATTTCAGTGGTTTGTGAGTCATCAATCGAATAGGCTTGCACCGACGACAGGGGTAGGGCATCTTGGATCACTGGTGCTTCTAACGTCGGAAAGCCAATGCCTTTAGAAAAGTGATCGAATAAAAATCGCTGCCAATGGAATTCGTAGGCAGAAGTAATCGCCCCCGCTTTTTGTAGCAATGCCAAGGGCGCCAAATGGGTGGCACGCGCGGCTTCGACTACTGCTTTGTACTCTGGCGCGTTTTTGTCGGGCTTGAATAAGATTTTGTAGAGCTGCGCCAAGATGGGCTCGGGGCAATGTCCTTCGCCTAAAGCCAAGGCCCATTCTTCGACTTGCTGTTGGAGGCGCTTTTTTTTCTCAATGGCAGCCAAGGCTTGCTGCAAAACTTCTGCAGAGGCTTTTTTGAATTTGCCTTTGCCAGAACGTCGAAAGTAATGCGGCGCTTCGAACAAAGAAATCAGCGTAGCAGTTTGTTGCGCCAAGGTCGCGTTGTCGCTGAAATACTCTTGGGCCAATTCTTGAAAACTGAACTCATCTGTCGGGGCGAATTCCCATGCCAAATCGAGTTCCATGGTGGCGCTCAATGCAGTGGCCTCTGCCATCAAAACACTGGGGGTGGGTTTTTCAAACTTCAACAAGATGTTGGCAGCTTTTGCCTTGAGGCGTTTGCCCGATTCCAATTCAATTTGGGCGGAACTTTCAGCCTCTGACAAGATGCGTCCTGTCTGGAATTTGCCAGCGTCTTCAAACAATGCGTACATGCTGGTAATTGTCACATGGCAAGTCTGTTTTCCCAGAGATAATTACCCGATGTCCACGGTGATTCACAACCCCAGTTTGTATCAACGGATTCGTCCGTTACTAAAAGGATTTGACGGGCCTTTGGCTTTTGGCATTTTTTTGCTGGTGTGCGCGGGTATGTTGACGATGTATTCCTCGGGCTTTGCAAATGGCGCTCGGTTTTTTGACCACGGCAGAAACATCTTATTGGCTGGCATCATCATGTTTGTGGTGGCGCAAATTCCGCCGCAGCGCCTGATGGCGTTTGCAGTTCCTCTGTATACCGTGGGTGTGGCTTTGCTTATCGCGGTAGCCTTGTTTGGTTTAACCAAAAAAGGCGCACGGCGCTGGCTCAATATTGGTTTTGTGATTCAGCCCAGCGAGATCATGAAAATTGCCATGCCTTTGATGTTGGCTTGGTGGTTCCAAAAACGTGAAGGCCAGTTGCGTCCACTAGATTTCTTGGTGGCAGGATTATTGTTACTTGTCCCAGTTGGATTGATCGTGAAACAACCCGATCTCGGAACGGCTATTTTGGTGTTGTCCGCTGGGGTTGCAGTGATATTTTTTGCTGGACTCAGTTGGTTTTTGATCGTGCCGCCGATTGTGTTGGGGCTAGTCGGTGTTGGCTTGGTGGTGTTTTTCGAGCCGACTTTATGTGCCGATGGATTTAGATGGCCCTTTTTGCACGATTACCAACAACAGCGTATTTGCACCTTGCTAGACCCGACACGAGACCCTTTGGGCAAAGGCTTTCACATCATCCAAGGCATGATCGCGATTGGCTCAGGCGGGTTTTGGGGCAAAGGCTTTATGCAGGGCACCCAAACACATTTGGATTTCATCCCAGAGCGAACCACGGACTTTGTTTTTGCTGCTTACAGCGAAGAGTTTGGTTTGATCGGCAATCTGTTTTTAATTGGAAGTTTTGCCTTTTTGATTCTGCGGGGTTTGGCGATTGCGGTTGAAGGGCCGACTTTATTTGCGCGTTTGTTAGCAGGAAGCATTACGCTGAGCTTTTTTATCTACGCATTTGTCAATATGGGCATGGTCAGTGGCATCTTGCCTGTGGTGGGCGTGCCTTTGCCATTTATCAGTTACGGCGGCACGGCCATGGTGACCTTGGGTTTGGGACTGGGTATTTTGATGTCGGTTGCCAAAGCTAAACAGCTGGTGCAGTCGTGACCCTTTTAAATTCCACCCCCGCGGTGGGCATAGTCGGCGTTGGCAATATGGGAGGCGCGATCGCGCGACGTTTGCTGCAACTTGGGTTTTCCGTGCATGTCCATGACATCGACCCAAATAAAACCACGGCTCTCGAGAAATTGGGTGCAGTGGTTCACAGCAATGCGGCCTCTTTGAGCGAACAAGCCCGTACTGTCATTGTTTGCGTGGTTGATCACACGCAAGTGGATCAGTTGTTGGATCCCCATGCCAAATCCCCTTGGTGGGAAACGCTTCAAGCAGGGGACACAGTTTTGCTATGTCCCACCTTGGCGCCAGACTATGTCGAATCGGTGGCTTCGCGCCTTCAGGCGCATGGTGTTTTCACCATCGATGCGCCCATGTCTGGTGGCCCGGCGCGCGCCGAAGCGGGCACCATGAGTTTGATGGTGGCTTGCGAAGATGCTGTTTTTGCGCGGCAAGAAAAACTGCTTCAAGCAATGTCAGACCATGTGTTTCGCATTGGGACCCGCGTGGGTGACGGCGCGCGCACCAAGCTTGTGAACAATCTTTTGGCAGGTATCAATTTAGTAGGTGCCGCAGAAGTGATGGCTTTGTCGGAGCATTTGGGTTTGTCGCTAGACACTACCTTGTCGGTAATCGAGCAGTCGAGTGGGCAGAGTTGGATTGGCAGCGAACGCATGCG
>CAYFLF010000037.1:0-12104 GCA_964343725.1 uncultured Bordetella sp. | reverse complement strand
TTATCGCCCGCAAACTAACCAAGATTTGCTTTAAGTTGATTAAGCAGTTTCCCCGTAAACCGACACTGTGATGTCGACCACTACATCAGTATGCAAGGCAACGCTGACTGTGCTGTCGCCTACCAATTTAATCGGGCCTGTAGGCATACGGATTTGAGACTTGACCACTTCGTAGCCGTTTTTGTTCAACTCTTCAGCGATGTCAAAGTTGGTCACTGAACCGAACAAACGGCCATCTACGCCAGCTTTTTGGCTGAGTTTGATGGAAGTACCAGCTAACTTTTCGCCTTGGGCTTGGGCAGCGGCCAACTTGGCAGCAGCAGCTTTTTCCAATTCAGCACGGCGCACTTCGAATTCTTTGATAGCCGACTCAGTCGCGCGACGGGCGCGGCCTGAGGGGATCAAAAAGTTACGTGCGTAACCGTCTTTGACCTTGACGATTTCTCCAAGGTTTCCAAGGTTAACGACCTTGTCGAGCAGGATGATTTGCATAGTCGTTTCTCCTTAGATCTTGTGCTGGTCGCTGTAAGGGACCAAAGCCAAGAAGCGCGCACGCTTGATGGCGGTATTGAGTTGGCGCTGGTAAATCGCGCGAGTGCCAGTCAAACGGGCAGGAATGATCTTGCCGTTTTCGGCAATGAAATCACGCAAGGTATCGACATCTTTGTAGTCGATTTCTTCTACCCCAGTGACTGTGAAGCGGCAAAAACGCTTGCGCTTGAACAACAGTGATTGGGTATTGCGCTTGGGGCGCTTGTCTTTGTTGAATTTCTTAAATGTGGCCATGATCGGGCATCCTATGAAATGTTCTGAAAATCTTGAATATGAAAAACAATCTGCTTGCTGTTGCGAGGAGAGGAGATAAATCCAGTGAATTTGAACTCTTGGCCTAAGGACAGCTGAACCAATCGTTCGGCCAAACTGCCTAGGGCTACTGCTTTGAGGTTTGCTTTGACTTGCCTGGTTTGACCAGCTTCTTGGACGTCAGACCCGTGTTCGAGTCGCATATCAAGGGCAGGCAATCCAGCTGGGGTGTATCGCATGGCTGAAGCCTCTACGATGCAAGCACTCAAAACAAGTTGGTTCACTCCTTGCAATAACTAACAGGATCAGACTGGGTACTCAGCCTGTTGTGATTTGCGGGCTTCCTCGCGCTCTACTGTTTTCATCATCAAAGATGGACCAGTTTCTGCTTTTTTACGCAAAACAGTGAGGTGTCGCAAGACTGCATCGTTGAACTTGAAAGCATGCTCCAACTCCGTCATGACGTCTTGGTTGGCTTCAATGTTCAGGCAGATGTAGTGTGCTTTCGCCAATTTGTTGATCATGTAAGCCAACTGACGACGGCCCCAATCTTCAACTCGGTGAATGGCGCCACCACCAGCGGTGATCATGCCTTTGTAACGCTCGAGCATGGCAGGTACCTGCTCGCTTTGATCCGGATGGATCAACAAAATGATTTCGTAATGACGCATAGACACTCCTTATGGATAAAGCCACTCACGGCGTCTGTCGCGATGTGGCAAGGTGAAAAGCCTGAGATTGTAACCTATTTGGCTAACATTTTCCAGGTATCGATCACGCTGTCAGGATTGAGCGAGATGGAATGAATGCCCTCTTGTGCCAACCAGTGCGCAAAATCAGGGTGGTCACTCGGGCCCTGTCCGCAAATTCCGACGTATTTGCCTTGGGCCCTGCACGCAGCAATCGCCTGTTTAAGTAGTGTCTTGACCGCGGAATCACGTTCATCAAAATCAGCCGCCAACAGGTCCAATCCTGAATCGCGGTCCAAACCTAGCGTGAGTTGGGTCAGATCGTTGGAACCAATTGAAAAACCATCAAAAAACTGCAAAAACTCATTCGCCAAAATGGCATTGCTGGGGACTTCACACATCATGATGATCTTGAGTTCGTTCTCGCCGCGCTTCAAGCCGTGTTGCGCCAATAGTTGGGTCACGCGCTCGGCCTGTTTCAAAGTACGCACAAACGGCACCATGACCTGCACATTGGTCAACCCCATGTCAGAGCGTACGCGACGCATGGCTTCGCATTCCATGGCAAAGGCTTCGCCAAAATCTTCGCTGATGTAGCGCGCCGCACCTCTAAAACCCAGCATTGGGTTTTCTTCTTCTGGCTCATACCGGCTACCACCAATGAGTTTGCGGTATTCATTGGACTTGAAGTCCGACAAACGCACGATGACGGGTTTAGGCCAAAACGCCGCAGCGATGGTAGCGACGCCTTCAGCAACCTTGTCGACATAAAAAGCGCGTGGCGAAGCATGACCGCGTGCTACCGATTCAACCGCCTTCTTCAAATCGGCATCTACATTGGGGTAATCCAAAATCGCTTTGGGATGTACACCAATGTTGTTATTGATGATGAATTCCAGTCGAGCCAAACCTACGCCCTCGTTGGGCAACTGACAAAAGTCAAACGACAACTGTGGATTACCCACATTCATCATGATCTTGGTTTTGATCTGTGGCATGGCGCCACGCTGGACTTCCGTCACCTCAGTCTCTAGAAGGCCATCGTAAATATGCCCAGTGTCACCTTCTGCACAACTGACGGTGACCAAAGTGCCATCTTTTAGATGGTCCGTAGCATCACCACACCCCACTACGGCCGGAATCCCTAATTCACGCGCAATGATGGCCGCATGACAAGTGCGTCCTCCTCGGTTTGTCACGATAGCGCTTGCCCGCTTCATCACGGGCTCCCAATTCGGGTCTGTCATGTCCGTGACCAGCACATCGCCTGGTTGCACTTTGTCCATTTCGCTGATGTTGTGCACCAATCGAACAGGGCCCGTACCAATTTTTTGTCCAATCGCACGACCGTGCGCGAGGACCGTGCCGTGCCCCTTGAGTTTGTAACGCAGTTCTGACTGGCCTTTTTGTTGACTCTTCACTGTTTCGGGGCGCGCCTGCAAGATGTAGAGCAATCCGTCTTGACCGTCTTTGCCCCATTCAATGTCCATGGGCCGGCCATAGTGCTGCTCGATGATCAATGCATACTGAGCAAGTTGTTCCACTTCCGCATCTGTCAATGAATAGCGGTTACGAAGTTCAGTTGGCACGTCTGTGGTTTTGACCAAATGGCCGTTGGCCTTTTTCTCTTCAGGAGAAGAAAATTCCATTTGCACCAACTTTGAGCCCAAATTACGCCGAATCACGGCGTGCTTTCCAGCCTTCAACATGGGTTTGTGCACATAAAACTCATCTGGGTTAACAGCGCCTTGCACAACTGTTTCGCCCAATCCGTAACTAGAAGTGATGAACACCACATCTTCAAAGCCAGATTCGGTATCAATGGTGAACATCACACCTGCAGCACCAAGGTCAGAACGCACCATGCGCTGAACACCCGCAGACAAAGCGACATCGGCATGGGCAAATCCTTTGTGCACGCGGTAACTGATTGCTCGGTCGTTGTAGAGCGATGCAAACACCTCTTTCATTTTGTGCAGCACTTCTTCTATGCCCATCACATTCAAAAAGGTTTCTTGTTGGCCTGCAAAAGAGGCATCGGGCAAATCTTCTGCAGTGGCAGAGGAACGTACCGCGAAAGACGCATGCGCGTTGCCAGCACTCAAGTTTGCAAAAGCTTCGCGTATTGCTTTTTCCAAATCTGCGGGATAAGGTTGCGCCAATACCAATTTGCGAATTTCTGCGCCGACTTGGGCCAGAGCGCGAACATCTTCAGCGTCCAAAGCTGAAAGTTGCGCGTTGATCTTGTCAGCTAATCCGTCGTGCTTTAAAAACGCACGGAAGGCATGTGCAGTGGTGGCAAAACCTGTCGGTACGCGAACGCCATTGGGTAATTGGGAAATCATCTCGCCGAGACTGGCATTCTTGCCACCAACCGACTCGACGTCGGTCATCCTCAGGTTTTCAAACGGAACGACCAAGGCGGTCGCAGAAAAAAGTGCTGACATGGGAGAACTCCAAAAGTTAAAACTTGCGCGGCCACGCAGCGGGCGCTAATTTGTATTTTTTTGAATGGAAAGCTGATCTGCATGGCGAAATTCGGATAATCTGACCATTGTAGTTAGCCCATCTAGCTTTTTAGAAAAACAACTTTGTATGCCAAATCCAACCGTATTTTTTATCTCTGATGGCACAGGCATTACCGCTGAAACCTTTGGTAACGCTATCTTGGCGCAGTTTGAATTGAAGTTCAGGCATGTGCGTCTACCGTTTATTGACTCGGTTGACAAAGCGCATCAAGCGGTCCGCCAGATCAACCACACAGCAGAGGTTGAGGGCCGTAAACCCATCGTCTTTACAACATTGGTAGATGAAGAAGTGCTCAAAGTGATTGTCGAAGGAAGCAAAGGCATGATGCTTGATATGTTTGGCACCTTCGTCCATCCGCTAGAAGCAGAATTTGGCATCAAATCCAATCACCGCATTGGCCGATTTTCAGATGCCAGCAAGAGTAAGGAATACCATGACCGCATTGAAGCGATCAATTTTTCTCTCGCTCACGACGACGGACAACTCAATCGAGATTTAGAGATGTCGGACGTGATTTTGGTGGGCGTGAGTCGCAGTGGGAAAACGCCAACCAGTTTGTATTTAGCCATGCAACATGGTTTGAAGGCTGCGAACTACCCCCTCATCCCCGATGACTTCGAGCGCAAGCAACTACCCACAGCACTGTTGCCTTTTAAAAAGAAAATTTTTGGATTAACAATCCAGCCGGAACGTTTGAGTGAAATCCGCAATGAACGGCGACCCAACTCTAATTACGCCAATCTCGCAAATTGCCGGTATGAGGTAGCGGAGGCGGAATCCATGATGCGCCGTGCTGGCATACGTTGGCTGTCCACAACCCACAAAAGCATCGAAGAGATTGCCACCACGATATTGCAAGAGATAAGTCCAGAACGTTTGACTTATTAGCCAGTCAAGATTGGCTTACAGGCCCAAAGCCGCAATCCCTGCTTTGGCGATTTGAGCGTCTTCGCTGGATTTCACGCCGCTTACCCCAACTGCTCCAATACATTGTCCATCTTTGATGATGGGCACTCCACCTTCGAGCATGCCTTGCAAGTAAGGTGCACTCAAAAACGAATAACGCCCGTTATTGATAACGTCCTCGTACACCTTGCTTTCGCGCCTGCCCAAAGCTGCCGTAGTGGCCTTAGCGGGACCTATATGCGCGGAAATGGTGGCAACACCATCCATGCGATGCATACCTAACAAATGACCGCCATCGTCAACCACCGCGATGACTACGGCCCAATGGTTTTTGAGGGCCTCCGCTTCGGCGGCAGCAAGAATGGCTTTGGTGTCAGAAGACTCTAGGAAAGGTTTGGTTTTCATATAGGACTTAGGTTGAGAAAATGCGTTTGTAGAAGATTGACAGCGATTTTTTGCGTATGTTTGGGCGCTTGGTATTGATTTGCTTTACAGCATACCCATTTGATGGCATGTAAACCCTTGCAAAAACTAGGATTTACACCAAGCTTTTGAAAACCAATTGTTCTAAAATGCACGCGTCTGCATGTGCAGGTGCTTATAGGAGATCGTGACATGAACGACCAAATCCAATCCGTCGAGTACTACGACATCTTATCGACCGAAGACCGCAACCGCGTCTTGCGTAATACCTACTGGCTTCTTGCTGTCAGCATGTTGCCCACTGTCTTGGGAGCATGGGTCGGTATAGCTTCTGGTATCAGCTACGCCCTGTCTGGGGGCTTGGGCTTGATTCTGATGCTCGTTGGCGCCTTTGGTTTCATCTACGCCATTGAGAGAACCAAACACTCTGCCACTGGCGTTTATGTCCTGCTCGGCTTTACCTTCTTCATGGGGCTTATGCTTTCCCGCATGATCGCCATGGTGTTGGGCTTTAAAAACGGCGCCGAATTGGTCATGACGGCTTTCGGTGGAACAGCTGGCGTCTTCTTTGCCATGGCTAGTTTGTCTTCAGTCATCAAGCGGGACATTTCAGGTCTAGGCAAGTGGTTGATGGTTGGCGTCATCATTTTGATGGTGGGCAGCATCATCAACATATTTGTTGGTTCTTCAGCTGGCATGATGGTCATTTCGGTCTTGTCTATGGCCATCTTTAGCGCCTTCATGTTGTATGACCTCAAACAAATCATGGATGGCGGCGAAACCAACTACATCAGCGCCACTCTCACCTTGTATCTAGACGTGATCAACGTTTTCCAAAGCTTGTTAGCTTTACTAGGTATTTTTGGTGGCGAGCGCGAATAACGGTTCTATTGTTCGTCATATACAAAAGGGGCCTTGGCCCCTTTTTGTTTGCCTGATCGATTCTTTTTACGATCTACCAATTAGTTACTTAGCCCAATCACCACTCAATTAAATTGGCAAATCAAAAACCGCCATGCTCTCCACGTGGGCAGTATGCGGAAACATATTGACAACACCTGCAGCACTACAGGTGTATCCTGCGACGTGCACGAGTATGCCCGCATCACGCGCCAAAGTAGCAGGATTACAGCTCACATAAACAATTCGCTTGGGCGGACTCCAACCCTGCCTCAACTCTGGCTGCTTGTGCAATGCAGCCAAAGCTTGCACCAAGGCAAACGCTCCTTCCCGAGGCGGATCGACCAACCATTTATCCGAAGTGCCATCTGCCACCAGCATTTGCGGGGTCATTTCAAATAGATTGCGCGCGATAAATTGTGTGGAAGCAAAAGTGGACTTGCCTCGCTCTTGGTTCCAATGCAAGTTCTGTCGGGCTCTTGCAACCAATGTTTCACTACCCTCGACACCTAGCACTTGTCCTGCCATGGTTGCTATGGGTAAGGTGAAGTTTCCCAATCCGCAGAACCAATCAATGATGCGCTCATGTGCTTTTGCTTCCAGTAACCGCAGTGCACGCACCACTAATACGCGGTTGATATGGGGATTCACCTGGGTAAAGTCTGTTGGCTTAAACGGCATTTCTACGCCAAACTCTGGTAGTGCGTAAGCGAGTTGCTGTTGTGAGCGACTTTCCAGCAAAGCAACTGAATCAGGTCCTTTGGGTTGAAGCCACCACTGCACCTGATGCTTTATTGCAAAGTTCTTAAGCAAATCAATATCACTAGCTGACAGTGGTTCTAAATGCCGAAGCACCAGCGCGGTTACGTGGTCGCCACATGCCAATTCGATTTGGGGGCATGTGGTTCGTGCCTGCAAATTTTCGATCAACGCGCGAAGTGGCATCAACATGGCATCAACATGTGGTGGTAGCACTGCACAAGTTTGCATATCTGCCACATAGCGACTTTTACGCTCGTGAAAGCCGACCAATACCGTACCTTTTTTCAAGACATCACGAACCGACAGCCGAGCCCGATACCGGTAACCCCAAGCTGGGCCGTAAATAGGTCGCAAAATATTCTCAGGCTTAACTTTGGCTAAGTGCCAAAGGTTATCCTCCATGGCGCGCTGTTTCACGGCGACTTGTGCACTGGCTTCAAGATGCTGCATCTTGCATCCACCACAGGCACCAGCATGCAATCCAAAGTGAGGACATCCTGGCTGCACGCGTTGCGATGATGCTTGAACTAGTTCTAGTAGAGAGCCCTGCTCCCAATTATTTTTCTTACGGTGAATATTGGCGCGAACCTTCTCGAATGGAAGCGCACCTTCCACAAAAACCACCTTGCCATCTTCCCGATGCGCAACACCTTGCGCCTCGAGGTCCATCGACTCAATCTGCAGCAAGTTGTCGGACATCAATTGCTGGGTAAATATTTGGCTGGATCGACAGGTTTACCTTGGCGACGAATTTCAAAATGCAACTTCACTTGGTCTGCATCGCTATTGCCCATTTCAGCGATTTTTTGTCCACGCTTGATGGCTTGGTCTTCTTTGACTAGCAAGCTCTGGTTATGCGCATAGGCGGTTAGATACGTATTGTTGTGTTTGATGATGACCAAGTTTCCGTACCCACGTAAACCCGATCCTGCGTACACCACCTTGCCATCAGCTGCAGCTAAAACAGGGTCGCCTGCCTTGCCAGCAATGTCCAAGCCTTTGTTTTTGACTTCATCAAATCCTGCCAACACATTTCCGCGCGTTGGCCATTGAAATGAAACCGCCTCTTCAGGAGAGTCAGCAGTTGTCAAATTATTTGCTGGGGAGCTTGGATTAGGGGTAGTGGCTGAAGAAACAGGTTGCTTAACAGAAGCGACATTGACAGCAGGGGCTGGAGCGCTAGCAGCTGGGGATGGGGCAGGACTGGTAACTATATTGGTCGAGGATACAGGTCGTACAACTACGCCGGATTCTTCAGGTGGTACTACCCTTAAAACTTGGCCCGTTTCAATCAAATTGGGGTTCTCGATATTGTTCCATCTGGCTATATCGCGCCAACTCTGACCATTGTCCATACCAATGCGGATCAAGGTATCACCCGACTTCACACTGTAGTAGCCGGGCTTACCTGCGTTATCGGATCCGGCGACCATCTTGGCGGGTGTGCGAATCGCATTGGGAGAACGATCTTCCACTGGCGCTGGGCGATTTTTATTGGCACAACCAGCGAGCACCCATGCACTCAACAAAGCCAAAGAAATCCAATGTCCCAAGCGTCTCATGCAATCCTCTCCTGCATCAAGCAACCCCTGATTTTAGAGGTACGAAGAGAACTGGTTCCAATAAGACCTGCTTCAAACCTTGAGCCGTTTTGTCGATCACCACCAGGACCTGTTGACCCGCAGCGTCTTGCAAAGGGGCTACTATCCGCCCGCCTAGCGCAAGTTGATCAATCCAATTTGGAGGAATCACCTCACCACCAGCTGCTGCAATGATGGCACTGTAGGGAGCGCCATTGGGATAACCCAACATGCCATCGCCCATGATCACATGGACATTGGGTAAACGCATAGGTCTTAGGTTTTCGCGAGCTTTATCGTGCAATCCACGCAAGCGCTCTATGCTGTAAACCTCACGGGCTAACAAAGATAAGACGGCCGCTTGGTATCCACAACCGGTGCCAATTTCAAGCACTCGCCCCATCATTTGCCCTTTGAACCCGGGCGCTTGTCTGAGCAAAGCAATCATGCGCGCCACCACATTGGGTTTAGAAATAGTTTGTCCTAAGCCAATAGGCAAACTCGTGTCTTCATACGCTTGATTGGCAAGGGCGCTGTCAACAAAGCGATGGCGCTCAATACGCCCCATGGCTTCGAGCACACCTGCATCTTCAATGCCCTGTTGCGCTAGTTTTTGCACCATGCGCGCCCGAACCGTAGATGAATCTAAACCAAAACCGGTAGCGGTGTTGGAGGGAACTGCTTTGGGCTTGGCAGGTTTATGTCCCGTATCTAGTTTGGCAGGGAAACTAGGCCTCTCTTTCATGCAAGGCGTCCGTCTAAACGCTGCCCCCATGTTGCAAGGCTGTCATGTTCGGTTAAATCTACTTGCAAAGGCGTAACAGAACAATGGCCTTCAAAGGTTGCGTGAAAGTCAGTTCCGTCACTGTCGTCTTTTGCAGGGCCTGCTCCACCAATCCAGTACATGGTGTCACCCCGCGGACTAGTTTGGGTGATGACACGCTCTGCTGCATGCCGTCTGCCTAACCGTGTGACACGCATGGGTTTAATCTGGTCTAAGGGCTTGTTAGGCACATTCACGTTCAATAACCACGCACCTTTTCCAACCAAGCCATTGGCAATTACATCTTGCACCAAGGTTCGTGCCTTGTTTGCTGCGGCATCAATATGCGCCCAACCTTTTTCTACCTGTGAGAACGCTATGGCAGGAATGCCAAATAAATAGCCTTCCATCGCAGCGCCTACGGTGCCAGAGTAAATCGTGTCGTCGCCCATATTGGCACCGTTGTTGATGCCAGAGACCACCAAATCAGGCTTGTATCCCAATAGCCCCGTCAACGCGATATGTACGCAATCAGCAGGTGTGCCATTGACATAGCGAAATCCATTACTGGCCTGATGCACATACAAAGGCGAGTGCAGGGTCAATGCATTGGATTTGGCGCTGTTATTTTGCTCAGGTGCCACTACTTCGACGCGACCCAAATCTTTCAGGGCTTCATATAAAGCAACGATACCCGTGGCTTGGTAGCCGTCGTCATTGGAAATCAAAATATTCATGCAATCTTTCAAAGAAAAACCATTGTAGGGTTAGCCCGTGACATAAATCTCTCCGCCTACAAATCCC
Source organism: uncultured Bordetella sp. (assembly GCA_964343725.1). Lineage (GTDB taxonomy): Bacteria > Pseudomonadota > Gammaproteobacteria > Burkholderiales > Burkholderiaceae_C > Limnohabitans. Next base: position 1,944 of record CAYFLF010000037.1, on the reverse strand, counting down.
CTATCATCACGCCAAACATTGAAGGAGATATTTGTGCACGCATGGCTTTGTGAAAACCCCATTGGAGTTGACGCCCTCACTTGGAAGTCACTTCCTACACCTGAGCCTCAAGCAGGCGAAGTGCGTATCCGCATTGAGGCAGCCAGTTTGAATTTTCCAGATCTATTGATTGTGCAAAACAAATACCAAATGAAGCCGCCCCTACCTTTTGTCCCTGGCTCCGAATACGCTGGGATTGTTGAAGCGGTCGGTGAAGGCGTCACACATTTGAAGGTTGGACAAGCGGTAGCGTGTTTAAGTGGCACTGGCGGTTTTGGAACCCACACTTTGGCTCCCGCCAAGCTTTGCATGCCGTTGCCTGAAGGTTTTGGATCGGTGGATGCCGCTGCATTCATCATGACGTATGCGACATCGCACCACGCGCTAATAGACCGTGGCCAACTCCAAGCGGGAGAGACAGTATTGGTTCTGGGTGCAGCTGGTGGCGTTGGGACAGCCGCCATTCAAATTGCCAAAGCAGTCGGTGCGCGCGTGATAGCTGCGGCATCCACGCAAGAGAAATGCGACTTATGTACTGCCCAAGGTGCTGATGCAACTATCAACTACAGCAAGGACAATCTTCGGGAACGTCTGAAAGAACTAACCGATGGCAAGGGACCTAATGTGATTTACGACCCTGTAGGCGGCGAATATGCTGAACCCGCATTTAGGTCTATCGCATGGCGCGGACGTTACTTGGTTGTAGGGTTTGCGTCTGGTCCTATTCCCGCCTTGCCTTGGAATTTAGCCCTACTCAAAGGTGCTTCTATCGTGGGAGTTTTCTGGGGAGATTTCTCTCGCCGTGAAAGCGCAGCCAATGCCGCGATGATGCAAGAGCTAGCGCAGTGGTATGGCCAAGGAAAAATCAAGCCAGTGATTCATAAAACCATGCCCATGGGAGAACTCAAACAGGCTTATGCCGAAATGGGGTCGCGCGGAGTGATGGGTAAATTAGTGATGGTGAACTAACTCACGCAAAAGTTTCAGCATCTTTGAACAAAGGTGCCTGCGCGTCTTTGGCGGCCAATTTGGGTTCAAAGTTAAAAGGCCAATCAATGTTCAAGTCAGGATCCGACCACAGCACACTGCGCTCGTGCTCTGGATAGTAGTAGTCTGTCGTTTTATACAAAAACTCGGCTGAGTCACTCAGCACAACAAACCCGTGCGCAAAGCCTGCAGGAACCCATAGTTGCCGCTTGTTTTCTGCACTTAAATGGGTTCCTACCCATTTGCCAAATTGCTTAGAAGAGCGCCGCATATCCACGGCCACATCAAACACTTCACCTTGTGTAACGCGAACCAATTTACCTTGTGGGTTTTGAATTTGGTAGTGCAGTCCGCGCAATACGCCTTGACTTGATTTGCTGTGGTTATCTTGCACAAATTGCACATCTAAGCCTGTCGCGTCCAAGAAATCACGGCTATTGAAGCTTTCAAAAAAGAACCCGCGTGCATCACCAAAGACCTTAGGCTCCAAAATTAAAACGCCTTCTAGCGCCGTCGAATTCACTTGATAAGGCATGGGTCTATTTCAATAAATTCAAAAGGTATTGTCCGTAGCCATTCTTGGCAAGCGGCGTAGCTAGTTTGTGTAATGCATCCGCATCAATCCAGTTTTGCATAAAAGCAATTTCTTCTGGGCATGCCACCATCAAGCCTTGGCGCTTCTGTAAGGTTGCAATGAAACTTGCTGCTTCCATCAAACTTTCATGTGTTCCTGTATCCAGCCAGGCAAATCCGCGCCCCATGATCTCAACATTCAGCTGCCCCATCTCTAAATAGCGTTTATTGACATCTGTGATCTCTAACTCACCACGATGAGAGGGTTTAACTTGCGAGGCAATTTGACAAACTTGCTCGTCATAAAAATACAGGCCAGTCACCGCATAGTTAGACTTGGGTTGC
>CAYFLF010000036.1:0-12172 GCA_964343725.1 uncultured Bordetella sp. | reverse complement strand
AATCGCAAATTGACGTTAGAGGAAATGAATGCACTGCTGCGCCAAATGGAAGTGACCCCACGCTCGGACCAATGTAACCATGGCCGTCCTACCTGGCGGCAAATTAGCCTAAGAGAATTAGACGCTTTATTTATGCGTGGCCGTTGACATGTCAGTAGCAATGTCGAGTCGTTTAACGGTCGTACTTTTGGCATTGATGCTTGGCATTCAGCCCGTTTCGTCAGATTTATATTTGCCAACGCTTCCCATACTCACGCAAGAGTTTGGTGCATCTATGGCGCAAGCCCATATGACGCTCAGCGCTTTGCTGTTAGCGTTTGGGATATCGCAATTATTCTGGGGCCCTCTATCCGATATGTGGGGACGTCGGCCTGTACTTTTGCTGGGGTTGATGGCTTATGTGATCGCGGGTGTAGGTTGCGTGATAGCGCCGTCCATAGATGCACTGATTCTCTGGCGCACTTTACAAGGTGCCGCAATGGGATCGGTAGTGGTATGTGCGCGCGCCATTGTGCGAGACCTCTACACCCCAGACATTGGCGCACGCGTCATGTCCAAAGCTTTGACTGGGCTTGGCGCTATCGCCTGCATGAGCGCCCCCTTGGGTGCATTTATCACCCAAACCTATAGCTGGCATGCAGCACTTGGTGCGGTATCTGCATTTGGAGCTATCTGTTTGTTTGCTATTGCATGGAAGTATCAAGAAACAGCCCCTAATACTGGCAACGTGATACCGCCCATGAAAGAATTAGCCAGTAGTTGGTGGAGTATTCTGAAACATCCCACTTTTATTGCTTTTGCCAGCTTAACGCTGGGCTCTTACGGTGGTTTGTTTGTATTTTTAGTCACATCATCTTTTGTGTTTATCGGAGTCGTGGGGCTCAGCAAGATTGAATACGGACTCTTGATGTGCTCTATGTCGTTTGTTTATATGCTGGGCACATTTTTATGTCGCTGGCTTTTGGTGCGCTTTGGAGTGGCACGCTCCGTGGCAATTGGTGGCATTTTGAGTTTGACTGGTGGAATTTTGCTTAACTTGAGTGCTTGGATGCAATGGCATTCAGTCATTACTTTGGTCGGACCTTTTTATATTTTTATTTTGGGACATGGAATTCACCAACCATGCGGACAAAGTGGCTCCGTGGGCCCTTTTCCACAATCAGCCGGTGCTGCATCTGCACTTGGCGGATTTTTAATGATGGCAGTCGCATTTGTGATGGGACTATGGCTTGGTCAACAAAGCGGCGGTGCTGTTCAAGGTATGGCTTGGGGCATTGGTTTTTGGTCCGTAGTAACAAGCATGACGGCTTGGACACTAGTTCAACGCGTTGGACGGCAGCGTGTTTAAACCTCTTGCATTAGTAGGACCAACGGCCAGTGGCAAAACTGCGATTTCATTAGCAATTGCACAAGAGTTTCCCATAGAAATCATCAGCGTTGATTCTGCGCTGGTATACCGCGGTATGGATATTGGCACTGCTAAACCTAGCCTGCAAGAGCGTGCTGAAGTAGTTCATCACTTAATTGATATTCGAGATCCCAGGCAAACCTACAACGCTGCAGATTTTGTCCATGATGCGCAGCAATTGATTCGTGATATCCAATCACGCGACAAACTCCCTTTGCTGGTGGGTGGCACCATGCTTTATCTGAAAGCCCTACAAGATGGCATCGATGATTTGCCCAAAACAGATGCCGCTACACGCGAAACTATCGAGACACGAGCCAAGACCTTAGGCTGGCCTGCTATGCATGAAGAATTACGCCAAGTCGATCCCGCTACTGCTTCTCGTTTAGCACCCAACGATGCCCAGCGTATTTCACGTGCCCTAGAGGTATGGCATATCAGCGGTAAAAGTTTGTCAGCTTGGTTTGAGGAAGGCGTACAAAAACGATTAGGCAAAGATCATTCAAACGCATTGGATGACAAGATAGAACTTATCTCCCTTGAACCCCAGGACCGCTCATGGTTACATCGGCGTATTGAAGAGCGTTTCGTCAAGATGCTCCAAATGGGGTTTTTAGAGGAAATGCAAACCTTGCGCGCACGGGGTGACCTCAGCCCCGAATTACCCAGTATGCGCTGCGTAGGTTACCGACAAGCATGGGAACAAATGGATGCCTTGCAATCACAAGGTCTCAGCGAAAAAACAATGTTGGAACGCCTTCAAGAAACAGCTGTCGCAGCTACAAGGCAATTAGCAAAAAGACAGTTGACTTGGCTACGCGGCATGCCAGAGCGACATATTGTTGAATGTGACAACGTAAATTCAACCGCGCAAGCATTGACGCTTGCAAAGCAACTTATTGCAAAGGCCCCTTAAGCGCTTCAGGGATTGGCAAAGGCATGATTTGTATGCCTTCTTCTAATAAAGATTCAGTTTCAGCAGCTGTGGCATGTCCACGAATATTACGGTGCTCAGCTTCGCCGTAATGCATTTTGCGTGCTTCTTCTGAAAATTTATTCCCAACATCTTCCGTATTTGCCACTACGTGTCGAACCATTTGCATCCAAGCAGCTTGCAATTGGTTGCTATCTAGATTCGCAACTTCTTGCGGCAAGTTTGCAGTAGAAGTTTTGTCCACAGAGACAACTTCGGTTGATTTTTGTGATTCTTGTTCGCCGCGGGCAGAACTTAGGTTTAAACGGGGGGCACTGAGTTTTTTCTGTACCTCAGTATTGCCGCACATCGGACAAGATACCAGTTGACGCGATAACTGGTTTTGAAAATCATCTTCACTCGCAAACCACCCTTCAAAACTATGAAGATGTGCGCAATGGAGGTCAAGGACTTTCATATTTCAATTCTATGTAAGCGCGATTAGGTGCCAAGTGTAGAGACAATAGCGCGTGCGCACAACGTCATCAGCCCGCCAGGTAACAAACCTAAAACAAGCAACAGACCACTATTGACCAACAAAACCACGCGCACATCAACGCCTGCAGAGACTGTGCTTGCTGTGATTGGCGTATCAAAATACATCACTTTGACCACGCGCAGGTAGTAGAAGGCAGCCAATAAGGACATCATGACCGCGTAAATCGCCAGCGCTACAGCACCAGTCTGCCCTGAGGCAATTAGGGCTTGCAATACGGATAACTTGCCGGCAAATCCAACCATCGGCGGAATACCCGCCAAAGAGAACATGCAGAGTGCCATGACGCCAGCGTAGAGCGGACTACGTTGATTCAAACCAGCGAAATCTGTGATTTCTTCGCTCTCAAAACCTTCACGTGCCAACAACATGATGATGCCGAAGACTGCCAACGTGGTCAGCACGTAAGTCACCACATAAAACATGGCAGAACTGTAGGCATTGGCCGCAGCCGCTGTATTTCCGTTGACCACACCGGAGTAAAGGCCAATCAATACAAAACCCATCTGCGAGATAGTGGAAAACGCGATCATGCGTTTGATATTGGTTTGCGCAATACCTGCCAAGTTGCCAATGAGCAATGAGGCGACCGACAAAACCATCAACATTTGTTGCCAATCAATCGCGAGAGGCAACAAGCCTTCGACCAAAAGACGCATGGTCATGGCAAAAGCAGCTAATTTATGTGCGCCACCAATAAGCAAAGTCACCACAGTCGGTGCGCCTTGGTAGACGTCTGGCACCCACATATGAAATGGCACCACGCCAAATTTGAAACCCAAGCCGCACACGACAAACACCAACCCTAAAACCAAGACTTGGTGATTGATATGCCCAGAAGATACCGACTGAAAAATTGGGCTGATATCCAGTGAGCCAGTGGCTCCGTACATCAGTGACATACCGTAGAGCAAGAATCCGCTACCTAAAGCACCAAGCACAAAGTACTTCATGGCCGCTTCACTTGCGGTGGCATTGTCTCGGCGCAATGCCACCAATGCATAACTTGAAAGCGCAAGCAACTCGACGCCAAGATAGAGCACTAGAAAGTTATTGCCAGAAATCATGACGTACATGCCAAGCAAGGCAAACAGACCCAGCGTGAATAACTCCCCGCCAATGCGCAACATATCGCGCTGAGCGGCGTAGGGGCGACCATACACCAAGGTGACCATGACCGACAAGGTAGAGAAGCATTTCAACCAATTGCCCATGGGATCAGACACCACCATGCCGCCAAAGCTATAGACTGTTGCGCCTTCGCTGGCGTCAAACGCCTGCAAGATGGCGACCAAAGACAAGGTCATCAAGGTCAAGATATAGGTGGTTTGGCGGCGCACAGAAGTATCAAACAGGTCGACCATGGCAATCACCAAAGCCATGACCAACAGAATCAGTTCAGGAAGCAGTGCCGCGATCTGGAGTTTTTCAATCATGTTTTATTCCTCTTTATTGCGGCAATTTAGAAATTGCAACATGCTTGAGTAATTCAGCCACAGAGGCGTCCATCACGTCGGTAAAAGGTTTTGGATAAATGCCCATTGCCAAGACTGCAATCGCCAATAAAGCCAGCATAAAGAATTCACGCGCATTGATATCACTCAGTGTCTTGACATCTTCATTGGTCACAGGGCCAAGATACACACGCTTGACCATCCACAAGGTGTAAGCGGCACCAAAGATGAGCGCAGAGGCGGCAATCGCTCCAATGACAAATTGGTATTGCACTGCACCCAATATCACCATCCACTCACCCACAAATCCTGCAGTACCTGGTAATCCACAGTTAGCCATGGCGAACAACATAGCGAAGGCTGCGAATTTAGGCATGGTGTTGACCACACCACCGTAGCTTGAGATTTGGCGAGAGTGCACACGGTCATACAACACACCAATACATAAGAACATGGCGCCAGAGACAAATCCATGGGCAATCATCTGAACCAAGGCGCCAGAAATACCAATATCGTTAAAAATAAAGAAACCCAGGGTGACAAAACCCATGTGCGCAACAGAAGAATAAGCAACTAGCTTTTTCATATCTTCTTGCACCATCGCCACCAGACCCACATAGACCACTGCAATCAAGGAAAGCACAATCATCAGATACGCGTACTCATGCGAGGCATCTGGTGCAATCGGCAAAGAAAAACGCAAGAAACCGTAAGCACCCAACTTCAGCATGATGGCAGCCAAGACGGCAGAACCACCTGTAGGGGCCTCTACGTGAACATCAGGCAACCAAGTGTGTACCGGCCACATCGGTACTTTGACAGCAAATGCTGCAAAGAACGCAAAGAACAACAGCGTTTGCGCACCCATTGGCAAAGGTAATTTGTACCAAGCGCCCAAGTCAAAACTGCCACCAGATTGGGTATAGAGGTAAATCAATGCGACCAGCATCAACAACGAACCCAGCAAGGTGTAGAGGAAGAACTTAAATGCCGCGTAAATCTTGTTAGGACCACCCCAAATACCGATGATCAAATACATCGGGATCAGCGTGGCTTCGAAAAAGACATAAAACAACATGCCATCGACCGCGCAAAACACGCCGATCATCAAGCCACTCAGAATCAAGAACGCCCCCATGTATTGGTTGACGCGCTCAGTAATGACCTCCCAACCAGCAATCACTACCACCACGGTAATAAAAGCGGTCAATATGACAAACCACAAGGACAAGCCATCTACACCCAATCTGTAAAAGATATTGAAGCGTGCTACCCAGAGACCTGACTCCACCATCTGCAATGCAGAAGTACCAATTTCAAATTGGTTATAGATTGGAATAGTGACGGCTAATCCAAACAACGCACCGATCAAAGCAATCCAACGCACCACATGGGCTTGTTCGTCACGGCCAAACGCCAGCAAGACGATGCCAAAGGCAATCGGCGTCCAAATGGCAAGGCTCAATAAACCCATTTCTTATTCTCCTTATTTGAGCCAGACGAACCATGTCATCAGCAAAAACACGCCAACAATCATGGCGAGCGCGTAGTGATAGAGGTAGCCCGATTGAATTTGACGCGTAATCGCAGAGACTGCACCTACCAGTTTCCAAGACCCGTTGACGATGCCACCATCAATCACGGATTGGTCTGCCCCCTTCCATAAACCTGTTCCCAACGCACGCGCGCCGCGCGCCAGAATGTTTTCATTGATCCAGTCCATGTAGTACTTGTTTTCAAACAAGTTATAGATGGGCATACATGCGCGCTTGATAGCGGCAGGCACCGCAGGGTTGATCATGTACATGTAGAAAGAACTCACCACACCACCCAAAGCCAACCAGAACGGTGCAGAGCTAAAGGCATGCAAAGCCATGGCAATCGCACCGTGGTAGGCGTGTCCCAACTCATGCATGGCTTCGTGTTTGTCTTCATCCACAAAAATCGCATCTTTGAAGAAGTCACCAAACAACATGGGATCGATCGTGAAGTAGCCAATCACCACAGAAGGAATTGCCAACAACAACAAAGGCACTGTTACCACCCAAGGTGACTCATGCGGGGCATGGTCATGGTGATCGTCGCCATGGTGATCATCGTGATGTGCGTCTGGATTTTGGTCGTAACGCTCTGCACCGTGGAAGACCAAGAAATACATACGGAAAGAATAAAACGCAGTCACAAACACGCCAGCAAGCACCGCAAAATGTGCAAACCCTGCTGCAGGCAATGTGCTTTCAGCTACCGCTTCGATGATGCTGTCCTTGGAATAGAAGCCAGAGAAAAATGGCGTGCCAATCAAAGCCAATGAACCCAATAAAGATGTGATCCATGTGATAGGCATGTATTTGCGAACACCACCCATCCAGCGAATATCTTGGTTGTGGTGCATGCCCATGATGACCGAGCCAGCACCTAAGAACAGCAAAGCTTTAAAAAACGCATGCGTCATAAGATGGAATACGGCTACCGAATAAGCCGAGGCGCCTAAGGCCACTGTCATATAGCCCAGTTGCGACAAGGTGGAGTAAGCCACCACCCGCTTGATATCGTTTTGAATCAGCCCTAAAAATCCCATGAACAAAGCGGTGATCGCACCAATCGCCATCACCAAATTCAAGGCTGTATCTGACAATTCAAATAAGGGCGACATGCGTGTCACCATAAAAATACCTGCCGTCACCATCGTTGCAGCGTGGATCAAGGCAGAGATTGGCGTGGGGCCTTCCATCGAATCAGGCAACCAGACATGCAAAGGAAACTGCGCTGACTTACCCATCGCACCAATGAATAAGCAAATACAAATGACCGTCACCAACATCCACTCTGTACCGGGTAAGGTGAGTGCCGCCAAGTCTGCCGCCTTCGCAAATGCTTCTGTGTAGTTGAGGGTTTCAGCAAAAGCAGCAATCAAACCGATGCCCAAGATAAACCCAAAGTCGCCCACGCGGTTGACTAAGAATGCCTTCATATTGGCAAATATGGCGGTTGGCTTGTTGAACCAAAAGCCAATCAGCAAATAAGAGACTAACCCAACAGCTTCCCAGCCAAAGAAGAGTTGGAGCATGTTGTTGCTCATCACTAGCATCAACATAGAGAAAGTGAATAACGAGATGTAGGAGAAGAAACGGTTATAGCCTTCGTCTTCTTCCATGTATCCAATCGTGTAGATGTGCACCATGAGCGACACGAACGTGACCACGCACATCATCATGGCGGTGAGTCCATCGATCAAAAAGCCAATCTCCATCTTCAATCCACCTACTACCATCCATGTGTAGAGCGTTTCATTGAAGCGAGCGCCATCTACCGCCACGCTCCATAGCGTTTGTGCAGACAAGATAAAAGCGGCCAATACACCCAAAATCGTCAGACTGTGCGTGATACGACGGCCCAACCAGTTACCGCCAAAGTGGGTACCAAAAACGCCAGCCAGAACGGAACCCACCAAGGGCGCGAGGGGAACAGCTAGTAAGTGAGAAGCCTGAAGGGTTTGCGACATGGATTAACCCTTGAGCGTATTGAGTTCGTCCACATTGATGCTCGACTTGTTTCTGAACAACTGCACCAAGATGGCTAAACCTATTGCAGACTCCGCGGCTGCAACAGTGAGGATAAAGAAAACAAAGATCTGTCCGTGCAAATCTCCCAAATAATGCGAGAAAGCCACGAAGTTCATATTCACGGCAAGCAACATTAATTCGATCGCCATCAACAAGACGATCAGGTTTTTACGGTTCAAGAAGATTCCAATGACGGAGAGTGCGAACAAAATCGCACCGACGGTCAGATAGTGACCCAAAGTAATGTTCATGCTGATTTCTCCGGCTCACTGGCAGGTGCGGCGTCTGGTTTAACTGGGGCCATCTTGATCAGCGAAATCCTGTCGCTAGCTTTGACACGCACTTGATCGCCAGGGTTTTGCGCTTTGGTGTCTTTGCGAGCGCGCAATGTCAAAGCAATGGCCGCGATTAAAGCCACTAACAAAATGAGCGCAGCTACCTGTACTGGGTAGAGATACTCTGTATAGAGCAACACACCTAGCGCTTTGGTGTTGGACACTTCAGTTACCACCATGTGACCAACTGCCGAGGCATTTGAAGCCGCATCTACCGCCAATGGCGCCACCATGGTTGGAATGTTTGTGGCATGCGGGGCAGCGACTCTGAAACCAGCAAGTAATACGGTTGCTAATTCCAAAGCAAGCACCGCTCCCATGGTCGCGGCTAGGGGAAAGTGTTTCCAAAACCCAATGCGAATACTGTCGATATTGATATCGAGCATCATGACCACGAACAGGAACAAAACCATCACTGCACCAACATAGACCAAAACCAATGCAATCGACAAAAACTCTGCCTCTAACAACATCCACAAACCAGAGGCTTGAAAGAAGGCTAAAACGAGATAGAGCGCAGCGTGCACAGGATTACGCGCAGTGATGACGCGAAAAGCAGCAAACAGCAATACTGCTGAGAACGCATAGAAAAGAGCTGTGTGAGCATCCATCATCAAAACTTTCAGCGGTATTTGGCGTCAGCCGCTTTGTTGGCGGCGATTTCAGGTTCGTAACGATCGCCCACAGCTAACAACATCTCTTTGGTGAAATACAAGTCCCCGCGTTTTTCACCGTGGTATTCAAAAATATGGGTCTCCACAATCGAGTCAACAGGACAACTCTCTTCACAAAAACCGCAGAAGATGCATTTGGTCAAGTCAATGTCATAACGGGTGGTGCGACGCGAACCATCCGCGCGTTGGTCAGATTCAATCGTGATCGCCATAGCAGGGCAAACGGCTTCGCACAATTTACAAGCGATGCAGCGCTCTTCGCCGTTTTCATAACGGCGCAAAGCATGCAAACCACGAAAACGCGGAGAGATAGGCGTTTTTTCTTCTGGGAATTGCACCGTGATGCTGCGCGAGAACATGTACTTACCCGTCAAGGCCATGCCTTTGAAGAGTTCAATCAATAAAAAGCTCGACAAAAAGTCGCGCAATGAAAAAGCAGAGGGGCGTGTAATCGTGGTCATGATGGGTACAGCCTCAGTTCCAAATATTCCAAGGGGTTTGGATCCAAACACCTACTACCAGTAACCAGACGAGGGTGACAGGGATGAAGATCTTCCAACCCAAACGCATGATTTGGTCATAACGGTAACGCGGGAAAGTCGCACGTACCCATAAGAACATGGTGACCACGACAAAGGTTTTGATACCAAGCCATATCCAACCCGGCACCATATTAAATATCGCATGGTCAATGGGCGACAACCAGCCCCCTAAGAACATGATGACCGTCAACATCGACACCAAAATCATATTGGCGTATTCGGCCAAGAAGAACATCGCGAATGCCATGCCCGAGTATTCGATCATGTGGCCAGCGACGATCTCAGACTCACCTTCGACAACGTCAAAGGGGTGGCGGTTGGTTTCTGCCAAACCAGAGATGAAGTACACCAAGAAAATGGGCAACAGAGGTAGCCAGTTCCAAGACAAAAAGTTCAAACCTTGATCGGCCATCGAACCAACCGCTTGTCCCATGACGATATCGCTCATATTGAGGCTATTGGAAACCATCAACACAATCACAAAACAAAAACCCATGGCGATTTCATAGCTCACCATTTGCGCTGATGCACGCATGGCACCCAAGAATGCGTATTTGGAGTTGGAAGCCCAACCAGCGATGATGACGCCGTAAACCTCTAAAGAAGTAATCGCCATTAAAAACAAAAGACCTGCATTGACATTGGCCAATGCCACATCTGGACCAAAAGGCACAACCGCCCATGCCGCCAAGGCAGGCATGATGGTCATGATGGGACCTAACAAGAAAAGGCCTGTTGTGGCTTGCGTAGGGATGATGATTTCTTTGGTCAACAACTTCAGAGCATCCGCAATCGGCTGCAACAAACCACTAGGACCTGTACGGTTGGGGCCCTTACGAATTTGGGTGTAACCAATAGCCTTGCGTTCCCACAAGGTCAAGTAAGCCACACAGCCCAATAGGGGGAGCAACACCACCACAATTTTTAGCAAAGTCCAGAGCACGGGCCATGCATAAGTCACCCAAAAAAAATGGGTGCTTAATTGCAAGCCAGAGTTGTAAAGAGAATCAACCATCAAGCGACCCTCCCCGCTTTGGCATCTGCTGTCAACTGCAACGAAGGTGCACGACGCACCAAGCTGTCGAGTTGGTAGATAGATGCCACCACAGGTTGTTCGGTTGCAGGCGTCATGTCAATCGCGACATTGCACGCGTTAGAAAGACGGGCAGAAATGTCGCTAGGAATCGCTTTGGCACGAACTTCCTCAATCGTTTCAAACTCAAAACCGGGCACTTTGAGCATGGAACCCAAAACGCGCAATACCTTCCAAGCGGGACGTGTTTCACCTAAAGGTTTCACCACACCATGGAAGCTTTGTGCACGACCTTCGGTATTGATAAATGTTCCGGCTGTCTCCGTAAATGGCGCAACAGGCAACAGCACATCACTGCATGACATATTGGTTTTAAACGCAGAGAGTGTCACCACCATGTCTGCCTTTTCTAAAGCTTGGAGAGCAAGGTCACCATGCGCCATATCGGCATGGGGCTCAGTATGCAGAAGCAACGCAGCCTTCAAACCACCACGACCCATTTGCGCAGCGTTTTGTCCACCGTGCGATGGAACCGCGCCCACCACTTGTGCGCCTACGGTATTGGCCGCTTCACCCAAGTAACCCACTGTGGCACCCGTTTGAGCGCCTATCCAATTAGCCAAGACCAACAAGCTTGATGCTTTTGAATGGTTCGCTGCCGCATTGCCCAACAAAATCGCTTTGCGTTCACCACTGTGCAATGACTTTGCAATCGCTTGCGCTTGTGGGTTGGTGGCATTACCTGCGACAGGTGCAGTTGCACCAGTGAGTTGTGCCACTGCAGTAGCCACATCAGCCAATGCTTGTACCCAGTTGGCAGAATTGACAACCATCTGCGTCGCTACTGGCATCGCCCAATCAAAAGCCGTTTCGTTGATCGCATGCAACTTGGCACCATGGCGCGCTGCATGACGCAAACGCAGCGCCAACAAAGGTTGGTCTTTGCGCACATTGGACCCAATGACCAAAGCGCGTTGCAAGGCACCTAAAGAGGCGATCGACGTTCCAAGCCAGCGCGCAGTGTTGTCGTGGTGGAAGTCTGCTGCACGCAAACGTGCATCAATGTTTTGACTACCTAGGCCACGCATCAATGCGGCGGCCAAATACAACTCTTCAGTAGTGCTGTGTGGACTTGCCAGGGTGCCAATAAATTCAGCACCGTGTTGCGACTTCACACCCTGCAAGCCATTGGCCACATATTCCAATGCGGTTTGCCAATCCACGGTTTTCCACTCTCCGCCTTGCTTGATCATGGGCGCTGTAAGACGGTCTTGGCTATCGAGTGCTTCGTAACTGAAACGGTCACGGTCCGAAATCCAACATTCGTTGACGTCTTCGTTTTCAAACGGCACTACACGCAATACTTTGTTATTTTTCACTTGCACCACGAGGTTGGCACCTGTTCCATCGTGAGGACTAATCGATTTGCGACGGCCTAACTCCCATGTACGCGCGCTGTAGCGAAATGGCTTACTGGTCAAAGCGCCTACAGGGCAAATGTCAATCATGTTGCCGGAGAGTTCAGAGTCAACCGATTGACCCACAAAGGTTTCGATCTCTGAATGTTCGCCGCGGTGCGACATACCGAGTTCCATGATGCCCGCGACCTCTTGTCCGAAACGCACGCAACGGGTGCAGTGGATACAGCGACTCATCTCTTCCATGCTGATGAGTGGGCCCACGTCTTTGTGGAA
>CAYFLF010000035.1:0-12476 GCA_964343725.1 uncultured Bordetella sp. | reverse complement strand
AAGGGGGTCGATACAATCCTTGCAAGTTGTGCGCCAGAAAGGCCTCAGCGAACTGTTTTCCAGACTAAAAAACTTTGAGTGCAACATGGCTGCTGACAAATCCAAAATCATTTACACCCTGACCGACGAAGCGCCATACCTGGCAACACACGCTTTTTTGCCCATCATTCGCACTTTTACTGCTCCAGCAGGCATAGACGTAGTTGCCAGCGACATTTCAGTTGCCGCCCGAATTTTGGGTGAATTTCCCGAGTTCTTGACCGAAGCGCAAAAGGTACCTGACAACTTAGCCGAACTTGGCCGTCTGACACTTTTGCCTGACACCAACATCATCAAGCTCCCCAACATCAGTGCATCGGTTCACCAATTGGTGGGGTGTATCAAAGAGTTGCAAAGCAAGGGCTACAAACTTCCTGACTTTCCAGAAGAGCCCAAGACTGACGAAGATAAAGCCATCCGCGCGCGTTATTCCAAATGCTTGGGTAGTGCTGTCAATCCTGTCTTGCGTGAGGGAAATTCTGATCGCCGCGCGCCAGCTGCTGTCAAAAACTATGCACGCAAAAACCCACACAGCATGGGCGAATGGAGCATGGCATCTCGCACCCACGTTGCGCACATGAAGCACGGCGATTTCTACCATGGTGAAAAGTCAATGACCTTGGACAAAGCGCGCGACGTCAAGATGGACCTCGTCACCAAGAGTGGCAAAACCATTGTGCTCAAGCCGCTGACCAAACTGCAAGCGGGTGAAATCATTGACAGCATGTACATGAGCAAAAAGGCACTGTGCGATTTCTACGAAGAGCAGTTTGAAGACGCACGCAAGACCGGTTTGATGCTCTCCTTGCATGTGAAAGCCACCATGATGAAGGTCTCGCACCCCATCGTTTTTGGTCATGCAGTCCGAGTTTTTTATAAAGACGCTTTTGCCAAACATGGCAAATTGTTCGAAGAATTAGGCGTCAACGTGAACAACGGTTTGGTGAACTTGTACGAAAAGATTGAAACCTTACCCGCGTCTTTGCACGACGAGGTGATTCGAGACCTTCATGCTTGCCACGAGCACCGCCCAGAATTGGCGATGGTGGATTCAGCCAAAGGTATTTCTAATTTACATGCGCCCAACGATGTGATCGTGGATGCTTCCATGCCAGCGATGATTCGTATTGGCGGCAAGATGTGGGGCGCCGATGGCAAGCCCAAAGACACCAAGGCCTTGATTCCTGAGAGTACTTTCGCGCGCATCTACCAAGAGGTGATTAACTTTTGCAAAACCAACGGAAACTTTGACCCACGCACCATGGGTACTGTTCCCAACGTTGGTCTGATGGCGCAGCAAGCCGAGGAATACGGTTCCCACGACAAAACCTTCGAGATCACGGAACCTGGCGAAGCCCGAATTGTGGACATCGCAACTGGTGAGGTACTGCTGTCACAAAGCGTGGAGGAAGGGGACATTTGGCGGATGTGCCAGGTCAAAGATGCCCCTATTCGTGATTGGGTGAAATTGGCCGTGACGCGTGCCCGCAATTCAGGCATGCCTGCGGTCTTCTGGTTAGACCCCTACCGTCCCCACGAAAACGAGTTGATCAAGAAAGTTGAGCTCTACTTAAAAGACCACGACACCACTGGACTTGACATTCAACACCTCTCGCAAGTGCGTGCCATGCGCTACACCTTAGAGCGCGTGATCCGTGGTTTGGACACCATCTCGGTGACTGGCAACATCTTGCGTGACTACCTGACTGATTTATTCCCCATCATGGAACTTGGCACCAGCGCCAAGATGCTGTCCATCGTGCCTTTGATGGCGGGTGGCGGCATGTACGAAACCGGTGCGGGCGGCTCGGCTCCCAAACACGTCAAGCAGTTGGTGGAAGAAAACCATTTGCGTTGGGATTCACTCGGCGAGTTCTTGGCACTGGCTGTCAGCGTTGAAGATTTAGGCATCAAGACCAACAACCCCAAAGCAAAAATCTTGGCCAAAACCTTGGATGCAGCCACAGGCAAATTGTTGGATAACAACAAAAACCCATCCACCAAAACCGGTGAGTTAGACAACCGTGGCAGTCAGTTCTATTTGGCGCTCTACTGGGCCCAAGAATTGGCAGCGCAAAGCGACGACAAAGATTTGCAAGCGCACTTCGCGCCCCTAGCTAAGGCTCTGGCCGAAAACGAACAGAAAATTGTCGAAGAACTCAAAGTCGTTCAAGGCAAGTCTGTTGATATTGGCGGGTACTACATGCCTGATCTTGAGAAAGTCGCTGCAGTTATGCGTCCTAGTGCAACGCTGAACAAAATCTTGGCTTCTGCTTAATTGCTAATACTTGGGATTGAATCCTCGTGCGATGAAACCGGCGTAGCTTTGGTGCAATCGCTGGACACGACAGCGATTCCCAGTCTTTTATCGCATGCCCTTTACAGCCAAACCGCCATGCACCAAGACTATGGTGGCGTTGTCCCTGAGTTAGCCAGTCGCGACCACATTCGACGCGTGATTCCTCTGACGCGCGATGTATTAAAAGAATCGCAAAAAAACCTAGCTGATGTTGATGTGGTGGCCTACACCCGCGGCCCCGGATTGGCTGGCGCTTTGTTAGTGGGCGCTGGTGTTGCGTGTGCCTTAGGTGCCTCTATGCAAAAACCTGTGATCGGCGTGCACCATTTAGAGGGGCACTTGTTATCCCCTTTTTTGAGTCTTGACCCACCAGAATTTCCGTTTGTGGCATTGCTGGTGTCAGGCGGCCACACTCAGTTGATGCGTGTCGATGGCGTGGGGCAGTACACCTTGTTGGGCGAAACAATCGATGATGCCGCTGGCGAGGCTTTTGACAAATCGGCCAAGCTCTTAGGCCTAGGCTACCCGGGTGGTCCTGCATTGTCGAAATTGGCGCAGTCGGGTGACCCCACTGCTTTTCAATTACCTAGGCCTTTGTTGCACAGCGGAAATTTAGATTTTTCGTTTGCTGGACTGAAAACCGCAGTGTTAACGCAAACCAAAAAACTCGGCGACGGGCTTGACCTGCGTAAGGCCGACTTGGCTGCCTCCACCGAGGCTGCGATCGTCGAAGTGCTTTTGAAAAAGTCATTGGCTGCCCTTAAAGACACCGGCCTTAACCGTTTGGTCGTCGCTGGTGGCGTTGGCGCAAACAGTCACTTGCGTGGGCAACTCAATGCGGCTTGCGTCAAGTTAGGCGTGCGCGTGCATTACCCCGAAATGCATTTATGCACCGATAACGGCGCCATGATTGCGATGGCAGCTGCTATGCGGCTCCAAGCGCAACCCCATCTGGCTCAGAAAAACTACGGATTTGACGTCAGACCGCGTTGGCCCCTAGATGATTTGCACTAGTTCAAAGTATTTGTTGCCAATACCAAGCTATTGATGACAAAAATGCTTAGTAAATGCTCACTTAGCGAGAACTAGCTTAATCAAGCTGAAACTGTTACAATCTCAAGGCTTTGCCAAATGGCAGAGTGCACGTTGCGCCTACTTCCACGGCACAACGCAAGTCAAATATTTAAGGAAAAAACCATGCTGACTGCAAAAATTGCCGAAGTCGTCAAAGACAACGCGCGCGGCGCGAAAGATACAGGTAGCCCTGAGGTGCAAGTTGCGCTTCTGACTGCTCGTATCAACGAACTCACTCCCCACTTCAAGACACATGCCAAAGACCACCATGGTCGCCGTGGCTTGTTGCGTATGGTGAGCCGTCGTCGCAAATTGCTTGACTACCTCAAGTCCAAAGACTTTGACCGCTACTCTGCGCTGATCACCAAACTTGGTCTGCGTAAGTAAGCGTTCAAGCCCATGACAAACGCCTGAGTTATTGACATAGCTCAGGCGTTTTGCACTTGTTGCACTTAGCGACAGTCCAAATCGGAAGAAGTCGAGGCGCAGATCGAAGCTGTGTCATTCCAAAAAAGAGCGCTTTTCTGGAATGGCATCGTGTGCTGCACCGGTTTCCTCCAAAACCATAAGGAACACACATGTCTATGTTTAATAAAGTTAGTAAAACTTTCCAATGGGGCCAACACAAGGTCGTCATGGAAACCGGCGAAATCGCTCGTCAATCCAGCGGTGCCGTGATCGTCAATATCGAAGATACCGTGGTGCTCGCCACAGTTGTAGCCTCAAAGTCTGCCAAGGCTGGTCAAGACTTCTTCCCTTTGACGGTTGACTACATCGAAAAAACCTACGCCGCAGGCAAGATCCCTGGAAGTTTTTTCAAACGCGAAGCCAAGCCGAGTGAACTTGAAACCCTGACCAGCCGATTGATCGACCGACCCATCCGTCCTCTGTTTCCAGAAGGTTTCTACAACGAAGTCCATGTAGTGGTGCACACCTTATCGCTCAATCCCGAGGTGGACGCGGATATTGCCTCCATGATTGCTGTCTCCGCAGCCTTGTGTGTGTCTGGTATTCCATTCAATGGCCCTATCGGTGCAGCCCGCGTCGGTTACATCAACGGCGAATATGTGTTGAACCCCGGTCAAACCCAACGCAAAGACAGCCAAATGGATCTCGTCGTTGCAGGTACCGAATCGGCTGTGTTGATGGTCGAGTCAGAAGCGCTGCAGTTGTCAGAAGAAGTGATGTTGGGTGCGGTGGTCTTTGGCCATGAGCAAGGCAATATTGCGATCAACGCCATCCACGAACTCGTGCGTGATGCTGGCAAACCCGTCTGGGATTGGAAGGCCGCTGACAAAGACGAGCCCTTGATCGCCAAAGTCGGTGCCCATGCCGAAGAAAAGCTCAAAGCTGCTTACCAAATTCGCAACAAGCAATCGCGTACCCAAGCGTGCCGTGAAGCCTATGCCCACACCATGGAAGCCTTGACGGCCGATGGTGTGGAGTTTGACTCCGTCAAAGTCGAAACCATGTTGTTCGATATTGAAGCGCGCATTGTGCGTAGCCAAATTTTGGCGGGCGAGCCACGCATTGATGGTCGCGATACACGCACCGTGCGCCCCATCGAAATTCGCAACAGCGTCTTGCCACGCACCCACGGTTCAGCATTGTTCACCCGCGGCGAAACCCAAGCTTTGGTGGTGACCACTTTGGGTACTGAGCGCGATGCACAACGTATTGATGCATTAGCCGGTGAATACGAAGACCGTTTCATGTTGCACTACAACATGCCTCCCTTTGCTACTGGCGAGGTAGGCCGTATGGGTAGCACCAAGCGACGTGAAATTGGTCATGGTCGTTTGGCCAAGCGCGCTCTAGCGGCTGTTTTGCCAAGCAAGGAAGAGTTCCCCTACACCGTGCGCGTGGTGTCTGAAATCACAGAGTCGAATGGTTCCTCATCGATGGCCTCTGTGTGTGGTGGCTGTTTGTCCATGATGGATGCTGGTGTTCCTTTGAAAGCACATGTCGCGGGTATTGCCATGGGTTTGATCAAAGAAGCCAATCGCTTTGCAGTGTTGACCGACATCTTGGGTGATGAAGATCACTTGGGTGATATGGACTTCAAAGTGGCGGGTACCACCAACGGCATTACCGCTTTGCAAATGGATATCAAGATCCAAGGTATCACCAAAGAAATCATGCAAGTGGCTTTGGCCCAAGCCAAAGAAGCGCGTATGCATATCTTGGAAAAAATGCAAGCTGCCATGGGCGAAGCCAAGACTGAAGTTTCTGACTTCGCGCCCAAATTGTTCACCATGAAAATCAACCCTGACAAGATCCGCGATGTGATCGGCAAAGGTGGTGCAACGATTCGTGCTTTGACGGAAGAAACCGGAACGCAAATCAATATCGAGGAAGACGGCACCATCACTATCGCTGCGACAGACGGTTCCAAGGCCCAAGAAGCCAAGCGTCGCATCGAAGAGATCACCGCCGAAGTTGAAATCGGCAAAGTCTACGAAGGTCCTATCACCAAGATTTTGGATTTCGGAGCCTTGGTGAATTTATTACCTGGCAAAGACGGTTTGTTACATATCAGCCAAATCAGCCACGAGCGCATTGGCAAAGTCACCGACGTTCTAGCAGAAGGTCAAATCGTGCGCGTCAAAGTGCTGGAGACGGACGACAAAGGTCGCGTCAAGTTGTCTATGAAAGCCTTGATGGAGCGTCCAGAGGCGCCTCCTGCACAAGGCAATGACCACCATGCACATGGCGGTGAGCACGATGGACACCACCATGACCACGGCAACCATGGCCATGACCACAAAGACGGTGAACATTCACATTGATTTTTGAGTGATCTCATGACATCGAAGTTGATTGCTGGCAACTGGAAAATGAATGGCAGCTTGTCTGCCAATGAAGCCCTGTTGTCTGGCATTCAGTCAGGTTGGATGGCTGCTTTGGCTGGCAAGCATGCAGATGTGGCTGTGTGTGTGCCATCTCTTTATGTGTCGCAGGTACAGCATCTTTTGCAGAACACTGGAATACAACTTGGTGCGCAAGATGTATCTGTGCATGCACAAGGCGCTTATACCGGTGAAACCTCGTCTGCCATGTTGAAAGATTTCGGTGTTCGTTATGTCATCGTGGGCCATTCTGAGCGCCGTCAATATCACGGTGAGACAGACGAGCAAGTTGCATTAAAAGCAAAGAGTGCTTTGTCGGCAGGTATCACGCCCATCGTGTGTGTGGGCGAAACTTTGGCTGAGCGCGAGGCAGGGCAGACAGAGCAAGTCGTCAAGCGTCAACTCGCTGCAGTGATTCATACCAATGGGCATTGCATCAGCGAAATCGTTTTGGCCTATGAACCCGTGTGGGCAATTGGCACAGGAAAGACCGCCACACCACAAGAGGCGCAATCTGTTCATGCCGTCTTGCGTGCACAACTGCATGCAGCTACACAACACTCGCAGCGGGTCAAAATTCTTTATGGTGGCAGCATGAATGCTGCCAATGCAGCTGATTTACTGGCGCAAGCTGATATTGATGGTGGTTTGATTGGTGGCGCAGCATTGAAGCCAACTGACTTTCTAGCCATCATTGCAGCTGCTGCGCGCTGAGTACGCTTAATTTTTTCGGAGTTCCTATGGGATTAATTTTTAACATCATCCAATTACTACAGCTGTTGTCTGCATTAGGCATGATTGGTTTGATACTGGTGCAACATGGCAAAGGTGCAGACATGGGTGCTGCATTTGGCAGTGGCAGTTCAGGTAGTTTGTTTGGTGCCAGTGGTGGTGCTAACTTCTTGTCACGCACAACAGGTGTACTTGCAACCGTCTTTTTTGTTTGCACACTTGGCTTGGCTTACTTCGGTAATTTACGCCCAGCCACAAGTGGTAGCGTGCTTGAAAATGCAGTTGTGGCACCAGCTCCCACAGATGTAGCCAGTACGGTTCCTGCACCATCGGTAACCCCTGCTTCAGGCGCTGCGCAAATCCCCACTAAGTAAGATAGAAGTAAGCGTAAATGCGTGCTCCAAAGAGGGGCGCCGCATGCATTTCGGGGTAAACTCTGAGGCTGTTCAGGTGGCGTTATCCCTCTTCGCTTCATGAAAAGCATCCCAAGGCCGTCGTGGTGAAATTGGTAGACACGCTATCTTGAGGGGGTAGTGGCGAAAGCTGTGCGAGTTCGAGTCTCGCCGACGGCACCATGGATAGAGTTAGTACAAACGCGAGATCGCGATGAGCTTAGAGCAGTACCTCCCCGTTCTTTTATTTATTCTTGTTGGTTTAGCTATTGGTGTGGCGCCACAAGTTATTGGTTTTATTTTGGGTCCCAATCGCCCAGACCCTGCTAAAAATTCTCCTTACGAATGTGGTTTTGAAGCCTTTGAAGACGCGCGTATGAAATTCGACGTGCGTTACTACCTCATTGCCATTTTGTTTATCTTGTTCGATTTGGAAATTGCATTTTTGTTTCCCTGGGCTGTCGCACTTAAAGAAATTGGTTGGATTGGATTCATCGACATGATGATCTTTCTTGCCATTCTTGTCTTGGGCTTTGTCTATATGTGGATCAAGGGAGCCCTTGATTGGGAATAAGGAATTTGCATGGCAATTGAAGGCGTTTTCAAAGAAGGCTTTATCACCACCTCTTATGACTCAGTTGTGAACTGGGCCAAAACAGGTTCGTTATGGCCAATGACGTTTGGCTTGGCTTGCTGTGCGGTTGAAATGATGCACGCTGGCGCTGCACGTTACGACATCGACCGTTTTGGTATGTTGTTTCGCCCCAGCCCACGTCAATCTGATTTGATGATCGTGGCTGGCACCTTGTGTAACAAGATGGCACCTGCTTTGCGCAAGGTGTATGACCAAATGTCTGAGCCTCGTTGGGTATTGTCGATGGGCTCTTGTGCCAACGGTGGCGGTTATTACCACTACAGCTACTCTGTCGTGCGTGGTTGTGATCGCGTAGTGCCGGTTGATGTGTATGTGCCTGGTTGCCCTCCCACTGCAGAAGCCTTGCTATATGGAATTTTGCAGTTACAAAGCAAGATCCGTCGTGAAAACACGATTGCCCGCTGAACGGAATAGTCCATGAACCATTCCATTCAGAATTTAGAAGCTGCCTTGCACGACGTGTTGGGCGACAAAATTCAGCATCTCGAGTCTGCTTTGGGCGAACTCACGCTCACCGTAGCACCTGCGCACTACCACGCCGTAGCGCAAACTTTGCGGGACGATGCGCGTTTGGGTTTTGAACAACTGATCGACTTATGCGGGTTAGATTATTCGCAATACAAAGATGGTGCGCATTCCAAATTTACCGATGCGCCACGCTTTGCAGTCGTGAGTCACTTGTTATCGATTTCGCACAACTGGCGCTTGCGTGTGCGTAGCTTTGTGGTGAGTGATGACGTGCCTGTGATTGCGTCTATCAACGACATTTGGAATTCAGCCAACTGGTTTGAGCGCGAAGCCTTTGATCTATTTGGCATTGTTTTTGAAGGCCATTTGGATTTGCGCCGCATCTTGACTGACTACGGTTTTATTGGGCATCCATTCCGCAAAGACTTCCCAACCTCGGGCCATGTGGAAATGCGTTACGACGCAGAACAAAAACGTGTGGTCTACCAACCCGTCACGATCGAGCCTCGAGAAATCACGCCTCGCATCATCCGTGAAGACAACTATGGCGGTATCCACTGATCATGGCTGATATCAAAAATTACACCCTCAATTTAGGTCCTCAGCATCCAGCCGCACATGGCGTGTTGCGTTTGGTGCTCGAGCTAGACGGCGAGGTTGTGCAACGTGCTGATCCGCATATCGGTTTATTGCACCGCGCAACCGAAAAATTAGCCGAGAGCAAGACCTATATTCAATCCTTACCCTACATGGACCGTCTCGACTATGTGTCGATGATGTGTAACGAGCATGCCTATTGCCTAGCCATTGAAAAAATGATGGGCCTTGAAGTACCAGAGCGTGCGCAATACATCCGCGTGATGTATGCAGAGATCACGCGCTTGCTAAACCATTTGTTGTGGTTGGGCTGTCATGGTTTTGACTGTGGCGCCATGAATATCTTGATTTATTGCTTCCGCGAACGTGAAGATTTGTTCGATATGTACGAAGCAGTTTCTGGCGCGCGCATGCATGCGGCCTATTTCCGCCCCGGTGGTGTCTATCGCGACTTGCCAGACACCATGCCGCAATACAAGGCCAACAAGATTCGCAATGCCAAAGCGATGGCGCGCATGAATGAAAACCGCCAAGGCTCTCTGCTTGATTTCATTGATGACTTCACGCAACGCTTTCCAAAATTAGTGGATGAGTACGAAACCTTGCTCACGGATAACCGTATTTGGAAACAGCGCTTGGTCGATGTTGGAATCGTCACGCCAGAACGCGCTAAAAATTTAGGCTTTACTGGCGCCATGTTGCGTGGCTCTGGTGTCGCATGGGACTTGCGTAAGCACCAACCTTACGATGTCTACGACCGCATGGACTTCGATATCCCTGTTGGCAAAACCGGTGATTGTTACGACCGTTATTTGGTACGTGTGGAAGAAATGCGGCAATCTAACCGGATCATCAAGCAATGTGTGGATTGGCTGCGCGCCAACCCTGGTCCTGTGATCACCTCCAACCATAAAGTGGCTGCTCCTAGTCGTGAAGGTATGAAGTCCAACATGGAAGAGTTGATCCACCACTTCAAACTCTTCACCGAGGGCTTTCATGTGCCCGAAGGCGAGGCCTACGCCGCTGTGGAGCACCCTAAAGGTGAGTTTGGTATTTACTTAGTTAGCGACGGTGCCAACAAGCCCTATCGTTTGAAGATCCGTGCGCCTGGCTTTGCCCACTTGGCAGCGATGGATGAAATGGCCCGTGGCCACATGATTGCCGACACCGTGGCGGTGATTGGCACGATGGACATTGTGTTTGGGGAAATTGATCGATGAGTTCTGATACCACCCTCCACAGTTCACCGTTATCGGCTGCAACGATTGCACGATTCGATCGCGAATTAGCGAAATATCCTGACGACCAAAAACAATCTGCTGTCATGGCATGTTTGGCTATCGTGCAACAAGAACAAGGTTTTGTCAGTGCTGACAGCGAGCGTGCGATTGCTGCTCATTTGGACATGGCGCCCATGGCAGTGCACGAAGTCAGCACTTTCTACAACATGTACAACTTGCAGCCCGTAGGCAAGTACAAGATCAATGTTTGTACCAACCTGCCTTGTCAATTGCGAAACGGACAAGGTGCACTTGAATATGTGTGCAAAAAGCTTGGTGTTGAAGTTGGTGGCACCACATCTGACGGAATGTTCACCGTCCAACCTGGCGAATGTATGGGTGCCTGTGCCGATGCGCCTGTGTTGTTGGTCAATGACCGCAATATGTGCAGCTATATGAGCCACGACAAAATCGATCAATTGATCGATGGTTTGCGTGCCGTGAAAGAATGACGATGAACCTCGAGCAAGTCCTGTCTCAATTTCACACCACTGCCGTGGAAACTTGTTTCCACGGTCGACATATCGGTCCACAAATCCTGGCGGATTTAAATGGAAAAAATTGGTCCGTGAAAGATTACGAAGCGCGTGGTGGCTACCAAGCTTTGCGCAAAATCTTAGGCAAAGATGGCGGTGAAGGCCTCACCCAAGACCAAGTCATTGCGATTGTCAAAGAGTCTGGTTTGCGTGGAAGAGGCGGCGCAGGTTTCCCTACGGGATTGAAGTGGAGTTTTATGCCACGTCAGTTCCCTGGACAAAAATATTTGGTTTGTAATTCTGATGAGGGCGAGCCAGGTACTTGTAAAGACCGAGAAATCTTGCAACACAACCCTCATATCGTGATCGAAGGGATGGCCATCGCCGCTTATGCCATGGGTATCAGCGTGGGGTACAACTACATCCATGGTGAAATTTTCGAAAGCTATGAACGCTTTGAAGCTGCATTAGAAGAAGCACGTGCCGCAGGCTTCTTGGGCGACAACATCATGGGTTCGAACTTCTCCTTCCAGTTACATGCAGCCCATGGTTTTGGTGCATACATCTGTGGCGAAGAAACTGCCTTGCTTGAATCACTCGAAGGCAAAAAAGGCCAACCCCGTTTCAAGCCACCGTTTCCTGCCAGTTATGGTTTGTATGGCAAGCCCACCACCATCAACAACACAGAAACATTTGCTGCCGTACCTTGGATCATTCGCAATGGCGGTCAAGCCTATTTAGAGTGTGGCAAGCCTAATAACGGCGGCACCAAAATTTTCTCGATCAGTGGCGATGTTGAGCGTCCTGGTAACTATGAAATTCCTTTAGGTACACCCTTCACCAAGTTGCTGGATCTTGCTGGTGGTGTGCGGGCAGGGCGTCAATTAAAAGCAGTGATTCCTGGCGGATCGTCAGCGCCTGTTTTACCAGCGTCCATCATGATGGATATCACCATGGACTACGACTCGATTGCCAAAGCTGGCTCCATGTTGGGTTCAGGCGCGGTCATCGTCATGGATGATTCGCGTTGCATGGTCAAGAGCTTGCAACGCTTGAGCTATTTCTACATGCACGAATCGTGTGGCCAGTGCACGCCTTGCCGAGAAGGCACGGGATGGTTGTGGCGCATGGTGGATCGACTTGAGCGCGGCGAAGGTCGTCCAAGCGATATGGATTTGCTCGACAACGTCGCAGAAAACATCATGGGCCGCACGATTTGCGCCTTAGGTGATGCAGCTGCCATGCCAGTGCGCGGCATGCTCAAACATTTCAGAGCTGAATTTGAACATCACATCACGCACAAGACCTGCATGGTTCCGGCGTACGTTTGACGGAAAAGTGCCATGATTGAAATCGAACTCGACGGTAAAAAAGTAGAAGTCCAAGAAGGCAGCATGGTCATGCATGCAGCTGAAAAAGCGGGCACCTACATTCCTCATTTTTGCTATCACAAGAAACTCAGCATCGCGGCCAACTGCCGTATGTGTTTGGTCGATGTTGAGAAAGCTCCTAAGCCTATGCCTGCATGTGCTACCCCTGTGACGCAAGGCATGGTGGTACGCACTAAAAGCGATAAGGCGATCAAAGCGCAAAAGTCGGTGATGGAGTTTTTGCT
>CAYFLF010000034.1:0-12897 GCA_964343725.1 uncultured Bordetella sp. | reverse complement strand
GAAGTCACCTTGGATAACCTCAAACAGTTGATGGCATGAAACCCCGTACCGCATGGCCTATTCTGGCTAAGAAAGCTAAAGAAAAATGCCTAGAGGCAACGGTAGCTGTTGTCAAAAGTAGAGAAAGAATTGCGCATTTAAAACAAAGCATTGAGCGTATGCAAAGGTTGCATGCTGACTATGTTGCAAGATCCTTAGATGCTGAGAAAAACTTAGTAACTATTTCAGAGGCAATGAATTACAGGGGTTTTTTACAACAAATCAGCACTCTTATTTCACGAGTAGAAATAGATCTAAACCATGCAAAACAGGAGCTTGAAATTAATAAGAATGCTCTTCAAGCTGCAGAGAAAAAACGTATCCAGATGGAAACACTACTCGAGCAAGACCTGCGACGGATCCAAGAAGCAGCAACAAAACGCGAGCAGCGCGAAATGGACGCTGCAGGCGTGATGATGTTCAATTTGAAGTAATCAGGCCGATTGCCACCCGGCTTGTAGCCAATGCCAATAATTCGGTTTGAATTCCCAAGGGATCAGCCTGGTAGACGTATCGTCTGCAAATACATTCGCGGTCAGGTGATCAAACCATATACCTTCTGCATTCAAACTATTGACTAAACCTTGGCTGTAATGGCTGTCAATCTCTCGCGGATAAATATGGAGTCGCACGTCTTGCAAACGTAAGTCCAAAGCTTGTGCAGTTTGGCTAGTGGGCCCAGACAGCAAGTCATGCACGCTTCCCCAATCGCGACCTTTTAGAGTGTTTTTGAGTGCGCGTAGTTCTTGTTCAACTTTTGCCTCGTCTCGGATGCGGTAGCGATGTTGCCCCAGCATGTTGTCAAACCAGAGGCTGGCTTGTGGGTGTTGCTTGAGAATTTCAGGCAAACAGGCCAACGCATCTTGGCGGTGGTGGGTGGTGTGCGTTTGACTTTGCTGCAAGGCTCGGCCATGGCGCCAATTGAATAGGCTTTGGGCTAATGGGTCGATGTCAAAAGCGTCGATTCGATCAAACTGGGTGAGCCACTTGGTGGGCATCATCCAGCCTGCACTGCAACCCATCAACAACAAGTGCTTGAAGCGCGGTTGGCAATGTAATAAAAAGTGTTCAATATGGGCAACAGTAGCTTGCCAGCGTTTTTGAGACTGAAAGGCGTGCAGATGCCAATTCAGCCCCCCGGTGCCTCCGGCGTCAACCAAGTTCTTCCATATTTCTCGCAACCCCATAACTTGGAACTATATCTGCGAGCAATGCCTACTAAGTGCCAATTTGACTTGGCATATTGATTGCGAAGTCTAGGGAAACAGGCACTTCAGGTGTCAATAAACCGTCATTGCGCACAGGAAATTCATCATGCAAAGCTTCAATTGGGCTCAGTTCATCGCAAGTACTTTCAGTATCTTGCTGCTACTTGGCGTTGCGTGGTGGTGGGTCAAGCGCAACAAAACCTTGGGAATTCAAGGCAATGGTCAGCGACGTATTCAATTGGTCGAGGCTCTGCCTTTGAGCCTGAAACACAAGATGGTGTTGATCCAAGTCGACAACCAAATGGTCTTGGCAAGTGTCAGTCCCAGCGAAGTCAAAACCTTGCACGCTTGGATTGAGGAGACTTCGCATGTCGCGTAAACCCGTTTCCCACAAACTCACCTTCGTCTTGATGGCGTTGTTGTGGATTGCCATGTGCGCTATGCCCATGATGGCGCAAGCGCAAGGCATACCCCTAGTTAACGTAAGCGGTGGGAAGGGTGGTCAGCAATACAGCATGAGTTTGCAATTGCTGGGATTGATGACAACACTCACGCTGTTGCCGTCGATGTTGTTGATGATGACCTCCTTTGTGCGCATCATCATCGTTCTCTCCATCCTGCGCCAAGCATTAGGAACGGCTCAGACTCCTCCAAACACCGTGTTGGTCGGGCTTGCTTTGTTCTTGACTTTCTTCATCATGTCGCCCGTGTTTGAGTCTGTTTATAAAGATGCGATAGGCCCTTACATGAATGCCAACTTGGACTTTGATAAAGCTTTGATCAAGGCGGAAACACCAATTCGTGATTTCATGATGAAGCAAACTCGTGAGGACGATATTGCCATGTTCATGCAAATAGCCAATCGTCGCGAGTTAGATAACGCCACGCAGGTGCCTTTTACAACGTTGATGCCAGCATTTATCACCTCAGAGATCAAGAGCGCATTCACGATTGGCTTTTTGATTTACATCCCATTTGTGGTGATTGATCTGATTGTGGCCAGCGTTTTGATGTCGATGGGCATGATGATGCTCTCTCCGATGATTATTTCGATGCCTATCAAGCTGATGTTGTTTGTCTTGATAGACGGTTGGACGCTTTTGATGGCGTCGCTCTCCAATAGTTTTGTTTTTTAAGGAAGAAGCACCATGGACTCAGCAGCTGTCGTAGATCTAGCCCGCCAAGCGCTTTGGATGACCATGCTCATTTCAGCGCCATTGCTCGTTGTTGGCTTATTGGTGGGTTTGGTGGTGGGTATTTTCCAGGCTGCCACTTCAATTAACGAGCAAACCTTGAGTTTTATTCCGAAGGTATTTGCGATTGGTTTGACGGTTGCCATCATGGGTGGTTGGATGATTAACACCATGGTGGACTACACCCGAGCTATCTTCACGCGTATCCCTAGCTTATTCACCTGATGGTAGGTTATGAACCTAGCCTTGATAGACATTCTTGAGAAGTTCTTGGTCATTATTTGGCCAATGCTGCGTTTGTCTGCATTTTTAGCGTTCACCTCTATTTTTTCTATCCGTGCAGTGAATCTGCGTATTCGAATGTGTTTGGGATTTGCTTTGGCATTTTTTGTATCGCAGCAAATTGAGATACCTCGTATTGACCCATTGACTGCAGCAGGCTTGCAAGAGATATTTCGTCAAATTTTGATAGGCCTGACCATGGGCTTGGTATTCCAAGTGGCTACCGCCACTTTGGTCGTGGCAGGTCAAGCGATTTCGGCTTCCATGGGCTTGTCGATGGCCAACATGATTGACCCTAATATGGGTAGCGTGCCTGTCTTATCAGCGTTTTTCACCATCATGGGGACATTGATATTTCTGGGTATTGGTGGGCATTTGATTGTTTTTGGCTTAGTTCTAGAGTCCTTCAAGTTATTGCCGATCGGACAAGAATTTTTCAGCCAAGACATGCTCGGCAAGATGATCAATTGGAGCGCCATGATGTTTTTGGGCGCTTTGTTGATTGGATTACCTGTGATGATGACTTTGCTGTTTATCAACATAGGCCTTGGATTTGTAGCCCGTGCTGCACCGAGTTTGAACATTTTTACCGTCGGCTTTCCTGCCTTGATATTGGTGGGATTTGTCATTTTGATTTTCTCTATGGGCAACAACGTTGCCCGCATCCAATGGGTATGGACGCAGGCATTTTTGGTGTTGCGTTCATTTCTAGGAAGTTAATGAGGTAGTCACGATGGCAGAAGAAAATAGCCAAGACAAAACCGAAGAACCGACGGCGCAGCGCCTCAGCAAGGCACGCGAAGAAGGACAAATTGCACGTTCGCAAGAACTTGCACCTGCTGCCATGATGGTGATTGCGACTTTGTTTTTCACCATGATGGGCCAGTACCTCTTCAATAGCATGGGCAATTTATTCAAAAGCCAATTGCAGTTTGATAGAAAAATAACCGACAAAGCAGAATTGCTCCCCACTATTTTTGGTAGCGCTATCGTGGATGGCTTTGTCATCGTGTTGCCACTGATTGCCATCATGGCTGTGATTGCGGCCTTATCGACCACTTTGGCGGGTGGTTTTATTTTCTCGCCCAAATTAGCGCTTCCCAATTTCGGCAAGCTCAATCCCATGAGCGGTTTGAAACGTATGTTTGGTATCGATGCGTTGATTCAGTTGGGTAAATCTGTTGCGAAGTTTTTGGTAGTAGGTGCCATCTTATTGGTGTCAGTCTTGAATAATTTGAATGACTTGACCAATATTTCTCAAATGGACTTAGGCCAAGCGGTCAAGGTCGCTGGCAACATCATTGTGGATTCCTGTTTTTGGTTGAGCTTAGGTTTGGTTTTAGTGGCTTTGGTGGACGTGCCGTTACAGCGCCACCAATTGAATAAAAAACTCAAGATGACCAAGCAAGAGGTCAAAGACGAGATGAAGAACTCGGAAGGTAACCCTGAGGTCAAAGGCCAAATTCGTCGCCGCCAACGCGAAATCTTGAATAACAAAATGATGTCAAAGGTCAAAGACGCCGACGTTGTCATCACCAACCCCACGCACTTTGCTGTGGCTTTGTCTTATGACCCAAATGGTGACGGCGCCCCTATTTTGGTAGCGAAGGGCGATGATGGATTAGCTGCGCGCATCCGAGATGAGGCAACTAAACATGGTGTCTATTTGTTTGAAGCGCCTTTGTTAGCCCGCGCCTTATACTTCACCACTAAGTTGGATCACCCTATTCCAGAAGCGCTTTACCACGCGGTAGCACAGGTGATCGCCTTTGTGTTCAGTTTGAATCAGTCTTACGGAAGAGGCCAAGAAGTGATCAAGCCAGACCCGAAAATTCCTGATGAGATGAAGTTCGATGCCAACGGTGTCTTGATGCAATCTTAAAACCCAAGTAAGACCGTATGACAGATATCTTTCAAAGCCCAGGTGACAGACTACGGTTTGAAATCCTTTTGAAATCTTTGACGGAAGGCAGCATCAACTTAGCTGTACTTAGCCAACATGATTTGGTGTTAGATTTTTACGGCAAGCTGTTTGAAGAACGTCTGCGTGCAGCGGGTGAACAAAATATTGAGTTTTGCACTTCCACCAGTTCAGAGCAGTTGGTTCAAACCTTCAATGACATCTTGTCTGAACTAACGCTTAATCAAGCCACAGAAAAAGATAAAAAACTAGCGCCACGAAGATTCTTGGTATTTCGTGATTCCATCCTGATGCAAGATTTTGAGTTGCAATTGCTTGCAAGACTGGTCAATGGATTTCCTGCTGGCAATATCAGTGTGATTTTGTTGATCAATAGCGCAGGTAACTACCGTAAAAAA
This sequence comes from uncultured Bordetella sp., assembly GCA_964343725.1. Lineage (GTDB taxonomy): Bacteria > Pseudomonadota > Gammaproteobacteria > Burkholderiales > Burkholderiaceae_C > Limnohabitans. The sequence continues at coordinate 7,856 of CAYFLF010000034.1, read as the reverse complement.
CTCGAGGCTTTTGGTAAGAACCTGTTGCAATGGGAAGTTGAAACCAAAGCAGGCGAACCTAAGCGGGTCATCACGGATTGGGTAGCCGACACACCTGAGCCAGAGTCAGTTGCGCAAGCACCTGTTTTAGAGCCCATGTCGCCTGAAGCATCTCAAGAGGCACTCAAGCAACTCAACATGCCCAAGAAAACATCTTGGCGTATTCCGGGTTTTGGCAAAAAAAACCAACCTCAGCCTGCACCGGCTTCAAACGCGGATGCACCAACTCCTAGCCCTGCACCCGCACCTGCCTCAACACCCATCCCACCACCACAAGCAGCACCCATTGCGGAGTTTGATGCGCAAACCCCGCGCGAGCCAGTTTTAGGCGCGCCAGTTTTGGGTGTGCCTTCTGGCGCAACTGCTTCAGCAACACCTCAGCCATCTGAGACAGAGGTTTTCAAAAAGTCTGCTAGCAAACCGCGTTGGGGATTGGTCTTATTTGTATTTTTGATGTCATTGGCCGTTTTTGGTTGGATGTACAAAGACTTGTTGGTGCAAGAAGCCGAACTCTTTAAGAAATATTTGTTGCGAGGCACACCTGCGGCTCCTGCGCCAGCGCCAGTAGCCAGCCAGCCTGAGCCGGTAGCCTCTAGCGCAGCTCCGGTTGCTAGCGAAGTAGCCTCTGGTACTACCGAGGCGCAAGCAATTCCAGCCAGTGAGGTGGCGGCTACAGCACCAGTGGCTTCAGAACCAGCTGTGGTTGTGCCAGTAAAAGACAAGGGCAGCAAAGAAGTTGCTAACAAAGAGACTCAAATTAATGCCACTCAATCCGATAAAGTATCGGATGTAGATTGGGTGAACCAATTGCCAGAGGAAGGTTTTGTCTTACAACTTGCCGCATTTGATGTGGAAGACGAAATACAGGCCTTCAAGCGCAGCCATCCGGCTTACGCATCGGCTCGCGTGATGCAGGTAAGAAAAAAAGATACAAATAAGCGCTACTTTATTTTGTTGGCAGGGCCTTTTGAGACCAAGCCAGAGGCGGATCGATTCATGAAGTCGAGCCCCCTGCTTTCAAAAGGATGGTTGCGTAGCGTGAAGTCGGTTAAAGCACAACTCGCCAAGGGCTAAGACTTAAGGAACAACATGAGCAGTACCGAAGCTGACGTTATATCCAATAAAGGTCATGAAACCTTTGAGCCTGCTTTTGAGACGGATCAAGTACCTCGAATTGAAGTACCTAATCTGCCTGAGGATGCACAAGGTCTAACTGCCAAGGAATTGGCCCAAGTTCCACAGCCTAGTGCGCCCAAAGATGCGCAATTGCCTGAGGCAGTCGCGCAGGTACCGCCACAAGAAGACCCTGCGCAGCCAGAAGCTGCAGTTGCAAGTCCTCCCGTCCTAGAAGCATTGGACGCACTCCCTGTTCTCGACGAAGTACACGCTCAAGAGATACCAGCTCACGTCGATACTTGGATGGAGATACTCCAAAAACGTACTGAGAAGCTCACTGAAGAGATCAGGGAATTGAATGCGCGACTCGACGTTTTAGAAAGAAATCAAAGGGTTCACCATGGCGGAAGCTGAAAAAAACACTGACGACACAGCCGTGCTCGAAGCGCCGGTTGACCATGTCGAAGCAACGGACGCAGAGTCGGCTGAGAAACAGTCTGCTGATGCGGCTGTGGGTGATGCTGAGCCAATTTTGGACGTGGATGCAACTGCTGATCGTTTGACCGATATCGCAAACCAGTCCTTGGACAGCAATGAAGTTGCCCGTCAAATTGAAGAACTGACCTCGGTTGTTTTAGATTCGGCCGAGGTATCGACTCGCTCTGCATCGATTGCTGCGGATGTCAGTACCGCCATGCGCATGGTGGTTGCAAAAATTGAAGAAACCAACCGCCGTAATGTCTTGCACTCACGCATCATGCTGGGTGCCATTTGCGTTTGCTTATTGGTGGCAATGGGATTTTTCTTTGCCATCACGCTGAAGATGACCAAATCCATCAAAGAATTAGATGTGATGACCTACGCCATGTCCAAACGCATGATCGAGATCGATGGAAGCATCAGTGCGATTGGTAAAACACATTCTGATTTCTCAGAAATTACCGATAAACAAGAAGAACTCAACACCACACAAAAAAATGTAGCCAATCGGTTGGATGAAATTGGCCGTGTGATGTCCAATATGCCCAATTTAGTAGCCGATCAAAACAACAAATTGATCGATGCCAAATTACTGACCATGAACAAATCGTTGGCAGCCATGGATGCCAAGATTGCTGCCAATATGGACGCAGACAAAATCAAGCAGCAGCCTGTGCAATTGGTACTCACCGAAATTCAAAAATTGCGTGCAGACACCAACCAAAGCCTACAAAGCATGCGTACCGAATTCAATCAAAGCATGCAAGCCAGAGATAAGCTAGTGAATTCAGCTTATGAAGAGGCTGTTAAACGCGCAAATAATGCTGCGACTGCTGCACAAAAAGCTGCTGATAGCGCAGTAGCGGCAGAGAAGGCAACTGCTGCAGAGCGTCTAACCGCTCAAAAAGCCGCAGCAGAAAAAGCCGCCGCCATGCGTTTTGCGCCAGTTGAAAAGCCACCAGAAAAAACCCAAGTTGACAAAGCTGCGGCTGACAAAATTGCTGCGGACAGAGCAGCAGCTAAAGCCGCTGCTGAAAAAGCTGCAGCCCTAGCGGCTGAACGCGCAGCCGCTGCTGAACGTGCGGCTGAAAAAGCTCGCGCCGCTGCTGCCCAAGCAGCAGCTGCTCCACCGCCACCACCCCCACCTGCACCAGTGGTGCGTGAGCGTCCTATTCAATACCCAAGGGCTGCTGATTAAGCTTGTAAGCTAAATTGGCTGGCGCTCGCATGAGCCCAGTCTTGATACACCGCTGGTAAGTGGCTGAGATCAGATTGCAGCAATGAATCAGGCGCAAGCGTATCGACCAATTCAGACAAATGAAGAACTTGTGTCTCGCTAACACGCTGCATGATGTGTCTTGGCGACAACTCACTAGGATCGTGCAGACCCGCAGCTTCTAATAATTCTTGTAAAGCTTCTAATGTGTTGCGGTGAAAGTTTTCAACGCGATCGGCTTTGCTAGGCACTACCAGCGCCATTTGACGCTTTGGATCTTGGGTGGTGACACCAGTAGGACATCTGCCAGTATGGCAAGTTTGCGCTTGTATGCACCCGAGCGCAAACATAAACCCACGCGCACTGTTACACCAGTCTGCACCTAAGGCAAATGCACGTGCCATATCAAATGCGCTCACAATCTTGCCACTCGCGCCTACGCGAATATGTTCACGCAAACCAGCACCGACCAGAGTGTTATGTACCAAACGCAAACCCTCTTGCAAGGGCATACCTATATGGTCAGAGAACTCTAATGGTGCCGCTCCAGTGCCGCCCTCGGCGCCGTCTACTACTACAAAGTCTGGGTAAATCTTGCTCTCGCGCATGGCTTTGACAATTCCAAACCATTCCCATGGATGGCCAATGCAGAGTTTCATTCCGACAGGTTTGCCGCCGCTCAATTCACGCAGTTGCTGCACGAATTGCATCAATTCAAGGGGTGTTGAGAAACTACTATGGCTCGAAGGCGACACACAGTCTTCTCCAACACCCACGCCACGTGCTTCGGCAATTTCTTCGGTAACTTTGGCGCCTGGCAAAACACCACCATGACCTGGCTTTGCGCCTTGGCTGAGTTTGATCTCCACCATCTTCACTTGGTCAGACTTCACATTTTCTGAAAAGTGCTCAGGACTGAAATGACCTGATGCATCGCGGCAGCCAAAGTAACCAGACCCAATTTCCCAAATCAAATCGCCCCCATGCGTGCGGTGATGGCGAGAGATAGAGCCTTCACCTGTGTCATGCGCAAAGCCGCCGCGCTTAGCACCTAGATTGAGCGCCAATATCGCATTGGCACTCAGTGCGCCAAAGCTCATCGCAGAGATGTTGAATCGACTCATGCTGTAGGGTTGCTTGCATTGGCTGCCACCAATTTGAATGCGAAAGTCATGGCTTTTAAGTACGGTAGTTGCAATCGAGTGGTTGATCCACTCATATCCAATTGCACGCACATCTAACTGAGTTCCAAATGGCCGCTTGTCACTATCGCCTTTGGCACGTGAATAGACCAAACTACGTTGCGCACGAGAAAATGGGGAGGCGTCTGTTTCTGACTCCAGAAAATACTGCCGAATTTCTGGACGAATATATTCAAGCATGAAGCGTAAATGTCCAATGACTGGATAGTTACGCAAGATGGCGTGGTGCTGTTGTTGAAGATCGTGAAGACCGACCAAAGATAAAAACAGAAATAAAACAGGCCACCAACCGCTCAAACCAGTCACGCCTGCGCCAAGCAGGGTGAAAACCAACAAAATGACGGATGCCAAAAACGCGGTGTAGCGCACCGGATAGATTTCGTTTAATTTCTCCAGCATGCAACTAACTCCTTTGGCAATGAATAGAACTATCTTCTTTGATTAAGTTTTGCCGCCAGTTTAGTTTGAGCCAAAGCAGAGACTTCAGAACGCAGGCGCGCAGAAGTAAGTTGCTGGTCGGCTACGCTTTGCACATCTTTGAGGTGCGACAAGATGGACGCGCGTAGATCGACAAGATCAGTCTCTAACTTGCGGGCGCGTTCTTGCAACTCACGTTGAAGCGCCATGCGCTGTGTCAATAAATTGACTTCAGCGGCAATCGTGCGCCATGTTTGAGTGAGCTCATCCGTAGGAGCAACTCGAAGTTGGTCAAACAACTCGCTGATCAAGGGGTCAAACATGGGCGAAGCAGTGTCTTGCGAATGCGCTGGCTCCTGCATTTCAGTCAATGTAGGAATTTTTTCAGGCTTGTAGCTTTGCTGTGGTCTTGATGCAGGGGGCGCTACAGAAGGCTCAGCTGCAGCACGTGCATGCGATTGCAGCAGCGCATTGACTTGCCCCCAGCCATCATCAGGCGAGTACTGCTTGAGACCCTTGAAAGACAAAAATTGTGGTTCGGTACTCATTTGCTCAAAATGCCCATGGACATGCGTTTAAGGAACTGCGGAATTCCCATAGAGGAGATACCTGCAGTTTCCTCAGTTGTTGGTTGAGTATTGGCATTGGCCATGGTAGGTTTCAACGTAGCATTGGCTTGCGTCGTAGCCTCGTTGCCTGGTGCATTTTCACCAACTTTATGCAAGCGATGGCGACCCAATACCGAGTATTGATTCGACAAAGTGCTGGTTCTGGCCAGCAGGTTTTTGGGTGGTGCATTGAGGGCGTTGGATTGTTGCGTGTTACGAACACCGTTGAGTGCGTTGATACGAGTGGAGGTGGTTGTTTGCCGCATACCTTGCGCACTTGTTCGCATTTCGCGTGCAGTGCACACTGCTTTACCGAACTCAATAAAAGATTCTCCGCATTCGTCGGGTAGGTCCATTAAGTAGCCACGCTCGAACATCTCACGCGCGCTTTGCGCCTCCAGAACAGGTGGTGACAACATAAAGCTAACTGGAAAGCGTTGCTTGGTGAAGGTGTCGCTTTGCATTTGCTCGTTATGCACACGTGTAGGGCATACCAACAAAGTAGGGGGGGTGTGTATGGCGGAATCAAACACCCAGCGATGGCGGCTTAAAAAACCAGCCGTAGCAGCAAGTTCAATTTCTGACACAGATGTTGGAACGATCACCAAGTCATATTCAAACATCAACTCACCGGCAATGGAGTCGGTCCATGTCAAATCACAAATCACAACATCTGAACTGCTAGCTGCACGTCGCAAATGCAAACGAGCATCCAATATAGGACGATTACCGCCTTGGTCCAGAGGAAGAATATGGTGTTGCACCACGATTCCAATGTTGGGAGCGCGGTTCAACCAAGTGCTAGAGGATCCGTGGGTGTCAAAGTCAACCAAAGTGACACTTTGACCTAGACGACGCATATAAGCGGCGAGATTGGCTGACACGGTGCTCTTGCCGACGCCACCCTTTTGACTGGTGACCAAAATTTTGAAAGTAGACATTCACTCACTCCAGATTCGGGTGCTACTGCATTCAGGTGACAAAAAGCAGAAGCGGGGAATGGAATTTAATAGTTAGTCGATTTACCGTCAATATTCATAATTTTGCAATTAAGTCGTCAAAACTAACATCAATCTTGGTTTAATGTAATAAATAGTATTCAATAAATTTCAAAAAGAAACTAAATGAAGAATAATTGCTATCTTGTTGATTCATAATGTTTTTTAAAGAAGTGTCAAAAAAAACAACACTTTTATCCGTTTATGGTTGTTTACCCTGCCCTAGTACCCGCAAACCCCTCCAGTAAACTCAACTGGTCGTAACTACTAAAGTGTTGTTGAAAATGATGTCTTTGTCTCTCTCACGTGTTGCACTAGCTATCACCGCGCTGGCACTTGCCGCTTGTAGCTCTACAAAACTTGCTGAAACGGCCGACGTTAAAGGCAAATCCGTAGAGGCAGCACCTCCGCCAGCGCCCGCTGTGGCGCAATCCAAAGTTGCACCAGTGATTGCCGATCACCTAAACCCCAACAGCTTAATTTCAAAAGAGCGCAGTGTTTATTTCGACTTTGACCAATTCGTCATCAAAGCCAGTGACGGCCCCTTGATTGAACGTCAAGGTAAATATTTAGCAAGCCAGCCTAGCTTAACCATTCGTGTAGAGGGCAATGCAGATGAGCGGGGTGGCCGCGAGTACAACTTAGCTCTTGGACAAAAGCGTGCTGACGCAGTTGTGCGTGCCTTGAAAGTTTATGGCGTTGGTGACAAGCAATTGGAAGCTGTGAGTTTTGGTAGCGAGAAACCAGCAGTGCAAGGCCATGACGAAGTAGCGTGGGCGCAAAATCGTCGCGTAGATCTTGCCTATCCCAACAAGTAAACCCTTGTTCAATGTCTAGCCACAGTCGCTGCATCCGCTGATGCAGCTCAATAGCGAAGTCATCACCACACCACCGCGAGCCTCGGCCACGGTGGTGTTATTACGAGATGCGCCACAAAAAGGACTTGAAGTTTTTTTGTTGCGTCGTCATACCGATTCAGCCGTTTTAGGGGGGGCTTATGTTTTCCCAGGCGGTAAATTAGACAAAGCTGATAGCGACGAAAAAGTCCTGCGTCATTTAGACCGCGACCCAAGCGAATTACTCCGTGCATTAGCGGAGACGGACATGAAGATCGACATGGCGGCAGGTTTGTATGTGGCTGCTATTCGCGAAGCATTAGAAGAGTGTGGCGTGCTCTATGCGCGTGCACGAACCAGTCATGCCTTGGCTCACGATGAGCATCAGAGAGCGCAGTGGCAAAAGCAATTACATGAAGGCGTCAAGTTTGGCGACGTATTGGCATCTGCAGACTTGCAACTAGATACGCACCATTTAGCTCCCTGGTCTAGGTGGATTACACCGCGCATGCCATCGGTAACCAGTAAACGATTTGATACGCGTTTTTTTGTGGCGGTATTGCCTCCAAACCAAACACCGATTCATGATGATGTGGAAGCGGTCGATAGTATTTGGCTCACGCCGAAAGATGGTTTGTTGCGCTATTGGAATCGTGAAATCAGCATGGCCCCGCCTCAAATCATGACATTGGTAAATTTGTTGCCATTTAAAGATTGCGCCAGCGTATTACAAGCAACACTTGCCAGAAAGCCCTCTGTAGTAATGCCTGAAACATTTGATGAAGATGGTTTTCGACAAATTTGCTACCCAGGTGATCCGCACCATTCCATTCAAGAAAAAACCATGCTGGGCCCAACGCGACTGAGGTTTGTAGAAGGACGCTTCGAACCCAAAGATGGTGTGGAAGCTTTTTTAAATCCTGAAGGTATTTAGTAATTGAAAT
>CAYFLF010000033.1:0-13008 GCA_964343725.1 uncultured Bordetella sp. | reverse complement strand
AATGACCGACGAACAAGTCATTCAATATGTGCGAGCCACTGCAGTCGCTATGGGTTTGCCCTGTGATGAAGAGAGGGTTTCCCGTGTTGCTGCCCACTTCAAACGTACGCAGGCCATGGCGCAATTGCTTGATCAAATGGAATTTCCAGATGACCTTGAAATTCCAGAAATCTATTGCCCTAAACCGGTCTAGGCATGAGTTTTCATCTCCTATCTTGCTCTGAAATCTCCCATGGCATCGCCAATGGAAATTTCACTGCTAGTGAAGTTCTTGACGATTGCCTTAGTCGCATCAAAGCTACCAATGACAAGGTAAATGCTTTTACCGCGCTGCACTTCGAACGTGCGCAACAACAGGCGCAATCCATCGATGCGCTTCGTCAATCAGGAGGTAAATTACCTCCCTTGGCAGGTGTGCCTTTTGCTGTCAAAAATCTATTTGATGTCAAAGGAGAAATCACGCTTGCTGGTTCTATCGTCAACCGTCGCAACTCTCCCGCTCAAGAGGACGCCTTTTTAGTTCAACGATTGTCAGCAGCTGGGGCTGTATTAGTAGGTTCTCTCAACATGGACGAGTTTGCCTACGGTTTCACCACCGAAAACACGCATTACGGAGCTTGCAGAAATCCGCATGACACCACGCGCGTCTCAGGCGGGTCATCAGGTGGGTCTGGAACGGCTGTTGCCGCGCACCAAGTACCTTTGTCTCTTGGTTCAGATACCAATGGGTCCATTCGGGTTCCCGCATCTTTATGTGGCGTTTGGGGTCTAAAGCCCACCTTTGGCAGACTATCTCGTCGGGGCACTTATCCTTTTGTCAACAGCATCGACCATCTTGGTGGATTTGCCAATAATTTGGACGGCCTTGCTTCCATGTATGACGCCATGCAAAGCCCTGACCCGATTGATCCTGGATGTCACGTCAAGACAATTGAACCCGTAGTGCCTTCCTTAATGCAAGGTGTTGAAAATTTACGAATTGGCGTTCTAAATGGCTTTTTTGAAGACAACGCCTCGCCACAGGCGCGCGATGTAGTTGCAATCGCCGCCAAAGCGCTGGGGGTGGATGCGCAAGTTGAATGGCCTGACGCCGCCATGGGCCGTATTGCAGCCTTTATCGTCACCGCCAGTGAAGGTGGTGCACTGCATTTAGACAATTTACGCCATCGAATTGAAGATATGGAGCCCCTTTCCGTGGACCGTTTCATGTCTGGCGCCTTGCAACCTGCTGCTTGGTATGTGAAAGCGCAAAGATTTCGCCGCCAATACCGTGAGAAAGTAAATGCACTATTTGAAAAGTGGGACGTATTACTTGCGCCAGCCACTCCCGTCAGTGCACCTGTGATCGGGACAGAGTGGCTTGAGATTCAAGGGCAAACCCTACCCAGTCGCGCTGCGATGGGTCTACTCACGCAACCCATTTCATTTGCGGGCTGCCCTGTTGTGGCAGCCCCGATGTGGCCAAGCATGAATGACGGCCTGCCATTGGGTATTCAGATCATTACCGCGCCTTGGCGTGAGGATCTGGCTTTTCGTGTCGCCAAGCAATTGGAGCTTGCGGGTGTTTGCTATACCAAGCACGTCACGTTATAAAAATCTATCAATTAGTTTGCGTAACAGCCGCTATGCAAACTGAAAATGATGCATCGGTGCATCCCACAACATCGTGGTCCTCTCGACCTCTGAGAACTGTCTCTCCAACACTTTGAGCATGGGTCCGTAATCCAAACGGTAAGGCGCCTTCAAGTAAGGCCAATCGGATGCCCAAACACAGTTTTGCGCTCCAAAGTTTTTCAAAAGCGCATCTACATAGGGTTGAACATCGGTAAACGGGTATCCCATTTCTGAAAACTTGGCATAGCCCGAAATCTTGACAACTGCCCTGCCCTCACGCCCCAAAGCCAATAAAGCTTGAAAACCTGCTTGCTCCAACCCTTTTTGCAAATGAGGCCGCCCACAGTGGTCTATCAATACCTTCACACCCGCGCGTTGAATCATCGGTAGGAAAGGTAATAACAAATCATGCTCGACTTGAAACTGTGCCCACATATCGCGGCTTTTTAAGCGCTTGAGCAAAGGTTCTAGGTCTGCATAAAAATCAAAACCCATTAAAGAAGGGTTGAAAGCGATGCCAATCACCCCTTGTGCCTGCAAAGCGTCTAGTTGGTGGTCAGCACAATCATTGGGCACTACAGCAATGCCCTTAAATCGCCCGCCACCATGTGCAATTGCATCTAGCAAACAAGAGTTGTCTGTCGCGTAGCCAGAATTTGGCCCCACTAGCAATGCATGATGGACCGCGTAGCAGTCCATCAATGCTTGAAAATAAGCAGCGTTTCCCATCTCCTGACCAGCAGGCCGGTAGCTCACATCAGGGTGGTAGGGAAATCGAGCGGGGTCTAGTACATGGCAATGGGAGTCGATTTTCTTCTCAGAAAAAATACCCATGTCAGAAAGTCGCTAGGACGGTTTTTCTTAGTTCATCCGTAATTTCAGGCAAAACGCCAAACCATGCTTTGAATGCAGGACGCGCTTGGTTCAGCAACATCCCCAAACCATTGACTGTGGGGTTACCACGCAAGCGTGCTTTTTCTAGCAATGGGGTTTCTAGGGGGATGTAGATGGCATCTGACACAAGGGCACTGGTGGGTAAGGCATCCAAAGAAACATCAAGCGCGGGCTGACCATACATGCCTTGGTTGGTGGTGTTGATCAACATCGCAACTCCCCGCATGGCCTCGTTTCGTTCACTCCAGTCATAGACTTTGACAATCGACTCCACACCTGCGGTCAACTCTTGGGCTTTGGACTGGGTGCGGTTGACCAAGCGAATTTCTTTTGCGCCCTCATCCACCAAACTCAACACAATTGCCCTGGCAGCTCCACCAGCCCCTAAAACCAAAATAGGACCCGCATCTGCGCGCCAATCAGGTTTGGCATCTTTCACGCATTGGATATAGCCATAGCCGTCATTGTTAAACCCATGCAAAGCACCATCTTCTTGCACCACGATGCAATTGATCGCCCCCATGCGTTTTGCCAGCGGGTCGATGTGGTCGATCATCTTCATCGCATGCACTTTATGAGGCAGGGTGATATTGCACCCTGCCAAACCCAAGGCAGACAGTCCACGGATCGCAGATTCCAGGTTTTTAAGTTCCACGGGAAAGTGACCATAAGCCCCTTTGAGTCCGTATTTGGCTAACCAATAGTTATGCAAAATGGGAGAGCGTGATTGGTATACGGGCATACCCATCACCCCGGCGAGCTTGAACTTGTTGCTGTCTGACATCGGCTTGCTTGTTGTTTTATTTTTTGTTGACGGGGGGCAGTATTTCACTCACCACTTGCTTGCCGTTGACCACCTTGGTGAGGTAGCTTTCGCGGTCCAAGTCCCCATTGGCGTCGTACGAAACGTCAAGCAATAAACCAGGGGTGGTCTTGGCGGATAAGCTGACATTTTTCATCGCGGCAGCAAATGCTTTGGAATCAAATTTACCCACTTTTTCGGTTACGGCCTTCACGGTATACATGCCGATATAGCCTTTTAAGCCGTTATGGTCAGAACGTGTTTTGAATTCTTTTTGGAAAGCCTCATCAAACTTCTTCACCAACGGCTGTGGGGCGTCTGCAGTGAGTCCGACATGCGCAATAGCGCCATTGGCTGCATCGCCTGCAAGCTCAATCACCTTTTGGCTGGTCAATACGGTCTCCCCAATCACAGGCTTGCTGTAGCCTTGTTTTTTAAGCTCACGCAATAAGCGGGCAGACTCTTCTTCATTGGTGTAGGCAAATAGTGCGTCGCCATTGGACTGCTTGGCTTTGATCACCACACTGCTGAAGTCAACTTGGCCAGGATCGCTGGAGATGTCAGCACCAATCTTGATGCCCCGCGCTTCCAACGATTTAATAATCAAATCGCGTCCGCCTTTACCGAAATCATTGTTGACATACACCACGTCTACCACCTTGGCTTTGACCGTATCTTTGATGTAGTTGGCAATCTTGGGCATGGCCGTCGATTGGGTAAAGGAAGTTCTAAAGACATAGGGATTACCCTGCTGGGTAATAGCTGCGGCTTCACCACCAGTGAAATTGGCAATCTCAGCGCGCTTGGTTGAAGCCATACTCACCAAGATAGAACCTGAAAACACAGGTCCCATGACCACATAAGCACCATCGTCGACCGCCTTGTCGGCAAGGCCCTTGGCGACCCCAGGATTGGATTGGGTATCAAACGAGGTGTAGTCAATTTTCTTGCCCAAGATTCCACCCGCAGCGTTGATCTCCTTGACGGCTAATTTGATGCCGTTATCGAAATTTGTGCCAGACGTTGCGCCAGTGCCAGTGAGCTCGACAAGACCCACGATTTTGACGTTTTGGGCGTAGGCTATTGAACCTAGCGATAGGGCAGCTACTAGGGCTGATTGAATTAATTTCTTCATGGGTGTCTCCTTCTATTAGAACCAATTGCCGATCATAACTTTGTCGCCTAACCCTCGGCGAGCGTTTGAGGTTTGAAATTTACACATTTCGAATTAAAATATGGGTTGGTCAAATCTATTGGGGTGACTTCACTTTTTAACGATAGGCACTGGTTCCGGATAGGGCTAACAAATGGAAGATCTACTTAAAAAATACGGCGGCGTTGCCAACCTGAGAAAACATTTAAATTTTTTCTACAAAAAAGTTTGTGAAGAAAAAAAGATCAAACATTACTTCTTTGGGATTAACGTTGACAACGTCATCAACGACGTGGTGAATTACAGAAGTTTTGTACTTCGAAAGCCTGACCATCTCTACAGAGACTATCCAGCACAGACAGCCCCTACCGGCATCAAAGTAGCAATTCCTGTTTTTGAAGATGTAGTCAAGATACTTCAAATTCAAATGCAAACAGACATGGCTGTGAATTGGCGCGATGTTCCACGCTTTTCGCATCATGTGATGGATGCGGTAGAAGAAACGCGTTGCAAATCCATGGATGCAGACGTGCCAATGATCATCAAGCCTAATTTAGTCACTTTGGATGCAATTGACGCCGTCCTGACAGACAGAAAAAGGCAAGCTCGAACAGAAAAGCAAGAAAACGGTGACCTTAAATTAGAAAGAAGTTGGCAAATCGTTTACCCCTACTTTTTGCGCTTGTCTCCAGAAAGTAAAACCATCACCCTCATCGGCAAAGGCTATGCTCGGGTTGGGGTAGCCAAGGAAGAGGTCGTCAAAGTTGCTGACGCAGCCAAAAAGAAGTTTCCCTTCTTTGACTTTCCCATCAAGGAAGATGAGGAAGGCCAGTACATTGAAATGAGCTACACAGCTGATTACTCTGCAGACGGTTTGCCAATTCGACTTTTTCTTGTCATGTTGCTCAACTTTGGCTGGAGATTTGACGAAGTGATGGCGCTTGACAAAGAACAGCAAATGATTAACGTAGTTAGAGACAAGGTTTAAACCATTTATGAATATGACTGCTATGCGCACAATTTTCATTGTCACTATCTCTTTGCTCTTTAGCCTAAACGCTAAAGCTGAAAAAGTTACATGCCCACCCGGCCTTTCCTGGACATTTGAGGGCCAATGCATGAGGCCCTTGGATAGCAAAGGCTCATCATGCCCGCCCGGCACTACGCTAGCTAAACTTCACGCAACAGGTCCATTGGTCTGCAAAGGACGTTGGAAATGTTTATCCGATATCAACAAAGTGCCCAATGCCAACGGGATTTGCGTCGACCCTGAAGAAGTAAAGCCAATTCCTCGCCAATACACACAAAAAATGATTCATACAACACCCAAGCCTGAACCACCAAAGACTGAATAAGATAATTAGAAGGCTTGGGCAAATAAATAAATCACGATACCGTGCCCAATCACCCATAGCAGGCTTCGCAATGTGGCTTTATCTGCGAGATAGCATGCTATGTACGCTACCCTGACTGCAACATAGACCCAACTCAAGGTCTCCATAAGGTATCCGTCTGCACCACCCAATGAAGCCAAAATAACGCCAACTGCAAAGAATGGAAATGCCTCTAAACAATTTTGTTGGGCTGCATTGGCTCTAGCTCTGAAACCCTCTTGATTTGCCAACCATGCCCGCGGATTATGGTTGTCGTAAGTTTTATCACCCCACTTGGAGATAGCCGCACAGATTAGGGGTAAGAGTCCTGCGATCAATATGGCAATCACTACCGTGTCAAGTTGCGTTTCAAATCGCATGAATAAACCTTTCTTTCATTTATTTACAAAATGGGCAAGAACCACCCTTTTTCGGCCTTCATCAAAAACTTGTGTTCACCTAACCATTTCACTAATTTTGGATTGGCGTTTTCAACACCACCAGCTTGTCTGACCCACAAATAGCCATTGGCCTGATCTCTTTCATCAAACACTTGCGCTCCAGCGTATTGCGCAACTTCGGTCAAGAGTTCTGAATAAGTCAGTAAATTTTTTATCAATATGTTACTGTCCACTTTGCTGACAGGTGGTTCAATTTTGAGATCAGTCGATTTTTGCTTGTTCTTTGGCTTTACCCCAACCCCCACCGCCTGCAACAACCACCGACAAACCTCAGGACAAAAAGCCCTACCAGCATATTGATGTATCAGCAAAGCAGCGTCTTTTTCAGAGAGTTGGGCAACGTCTTTTTTCTTGATTTGCACTTCCTCAAACGCTTCGACTGCCGCCAAAATTCTTCCTCCCAAGGGTATCGCTTCGCCGCGCAGACCATTTGGAAAACCTGAACCGTCCCATCTCTCATGATGAGTCCCAATGTATGAAGCAATACGTTCCATTTCATACAGACCAGCCAAGCAATCTTGGCCTGCTTTGGCGTGGGCTTCGTAGAGTTTTTTGCTGTAGCCCCCAATGCCATTGCTTAGATTGGCCAGCGTTTCATCTGAGAGTCCAATCTTGCCGATGTCGTGGAGTAGGCCTGCAATAAAAATATCTTGGATATCGTTTGGCGAGCAGTTCGCAATTTTGGCCATGCGAGAGGCGAGGTCAGCAACGCGCTTGGAGTGGGCTAGCAGACCAGGATTGCGAAGGCCAATTAGTTGGGAATAGGCCTTGACCGATGCCACATAGGAGCCTCTGAGCTCGTTGTAGGAATGACTCAACTCACTGGTTCTCTCTTTGACCTTTTCCTCGAGCGTATTGACCATATCGGCTAGTTTTAAATTTTGCTCCTTGGTCAGCTCTAGCAATTGGTCGCGCTGAGTGACTAATGCACATCGCTCTAGGGCAGATTTAACGGTGGAGATAACTTCGTCATCATTCCAAGGCTTCGTAAGATAGCGATAGATTTCACCTTCATTGATGGCTGCAATGGCCACCTTGAGATCACTGGTACCCGTCAACATCAGCCGCATAACTTTGGGCCAACGCTCTCTCACCTGCGCCAAGAATTCTGCTCCATTCATCTCTGGCATTTGCATATCTGAGAGAACCAAGTGAAACTCACTTTGCTCCATCTTTTGCAGCGCCTCAACCCCACTGCTAGCCTCTTCGACGACAAAGCCAGCGAGCATGAACATTCGTCGCAAGGCTGACAAGATATTGGGCTCGTCGTCTACGCACAAGATCTTGAATCTTGAAATGTCCAACGGCTCCGATTCAGCGAGAGAATTGTGATGAGGGTTTTCCAATTTATTGAAAATACGGGTGATCTGAAATCTATGATAGATTAAAACTCTATTTAATAGTTAACTTATATGCTCCAAGCTCTCCTGCGTTTTACTTGCATTTTTACGCTAGGCATTAGCGCTTGCCAAGCAACATGCTTGGGGTCGCAAGTTAGCACTAAGGTATATACATTCGATGTTGTTCCCCAATTTCCTGCTGCCAAAATTTTTACAACTTGGTCCCCCTTACTCCAAAGAATTGGCCAAGATGCTGGGCTTTGCTTTGAACTAAGGGTTTCACCCTCTATCCCTGAGTTTGAGCAAAAATTTATCAAGGGTGAATCGGAGTTCATCTTCCTCAACCCCTACCATGCAGTGCTTGCCTATCAAAAGAAAAAGTACCAACCATTACTAGCCGATTCACAAGATTTATTAACTGGAATCTTGGTCGTACGGTCTGATAACACCACTAAAAATTTAAACGATTTAAAGGGTAAAAACGTCTCATTTCCAGCGCCTAATTCTTTTGCGGCCTCGTTATTGATTCGCGCCGAACTTGCCAAGCAAAAAATCGATATCAACCCCATATTTGTGAAGACCCATAGCAACGTCTATCGCTCCGTCATTAACAAAGACGCAGTAGCAGGTGGCGGAGTGAACAACACGCTTGACAACGAAGCACCTGAAGTACGCAAAGAATTACGGGTGCTTTATGAAACCTCTGCCTATACGCCCCACCCTATTGCCACACACCCCTCTGTACCAAACGCAGTCCGCGAGCGCTTTCTCAAAGCCATGATCAAACTCACCCAAGATGAGGCTGGTCAAAAATTGCTGGAAGACATCAACCTCCACAAGCCTCAGGCGGTCAACTACGCTAAGCACTACAAAATCTTGGAATCCCTACAGCTTGAAAAATTTCTAGTCTTGACCGGTCAATAACATGCGCCAAGGTCTCCGTGCTTCCAACTGGAAAAGTATCAAGCCTGCGCTTCTGATTGGGGCAGCACTAGCCACACTACAAATTTTTTCTGGCTTGGCAGCGTATTACCAATCCAAAAATTTATTATGGGATAGCAAGTACCAAACTGCCCAAAACCTGACTAAAGGATTGATCGTCTCTGTGGTCGACCAGATGGTGTCGAAAGATTATGGTTCTATCGAGTCACGCATCCTTCAAACCATGTCCAATGAAGAGGTCGCCTCGGTTGTACTCACTGACACCACAGGAAAGGTGATTTCAGCCTTAAAACGCGAGATCGGAAAAGAACCACATTTGTTATTCAATCTCGATACGGTTGACCCACCAGAAACCCAACAAAACACATTACAAACCAGGGACGATGCCTTCATCACCACTTGGATGCCCATCACTTTGGGCGTGCACCTTGGTTGGATTCGTCTACAAACTTACAACTCACTTGATACTGCTGAACTAGGTAGTTTGCGTTTACAAAATTTTCTACTCTCAGGATTGTCCATAGTTTCTGGATTAGTGATTTTGGGTGTTTTCTTATGGCGGGCTTATTTTTCAGTCATCCAGCGCGAATACATGGTGGAAGCCAAACTTGACGATGCCTCTCAACGTTTATTACAGGCAGAAAAGCTCGCTTCCCTTGGCGAAATGGCTGCTGGCGTTGCACACGAAATCAATAACCCAGTGGGTTATGTTTCATCTAATTTAACAACGCTTCAGAAATACTTAACCGCCTATGAAGAAGTGCTAAATGCCCCAACGACCGATGAGGCGACTATTGCTGCACTAAAAAAGAAAGTCAATTTTGAATTCATTCGTAATGATGTTCGCAACCTGGTGAATGAAACACAAGAAGGGGTGGAGCGCGTCAAAACCATCATCAAGGATTTAAAGGATTTTGCGCGTACCAATAACTCTGCAAGCTATTTGCCATCAGACATACACGCAGGTTTGAATTCCACTCTAAATATTGCAAATAATCAAATCAAAAAGCACGCCACGGTTGAACTTGAACTTGGTAATTTGCCACTTGTGGAATGTGTTGCTTCACAAATCAACCAAGTATTACTAAATTTACTGGCCAATGCTGCGCAGGCAATTCCAAGCGGAAAAGAAGGCCGAATAATCGTGCGTACATCTTGTGATGGCACTTACGCATTTATTGAAGTGGAAGACAACGGCTCAGGTATTCCAGATGAAGTCTTACAAAAGATCTTTGACCCCTTCTTCACCACCAAAGATCCAGGTAAAGGAACTGGCTTAGGTTTGTCGGTTTCGCAAAAAATCATTCAAGACCACGGCGGCAATATGACCGTTTCGAGTACTGTTGGGGTAGGTACTAAATTCATCATTTCCCTACCCATCACACAAGCTAGATCAACCCAGGATAAGAACCACCATCTAGTTGCAAATTCTGACCTGAAATAAACCCTGCTTGTGCACTGCACAAAAATGCACAGGCGTCTGCAAACTCCTCAGGCGTTCCCATGCGTTTTGCGGCGATGGTGTTGATAATTTGTTGTCGAGCTTCTTCATAGGTGATTTTGTGCAACTTCACCAGGCGTTGGGCTAAAAACTCTTGTCTGGGAGTATCGATGCGCTCAGGCAAAAGATTGTTGATCGTGACATTGTCGACAGCGATATCTAAAGATAGCGATTTACTAAATGCTGTCAGACCCGTCCGTGCAGACGTTGATAGCGCCATATGCGGTCTTGGGCTTTTGACCATAGCGGAAGTGATGTTGACGATACGACCGAACTTTCTTTCGCGCATGCCTGGAACATAGCCTCGAATTAGCAAAATAGGCGCAAGCATATTGGCCTCTAGCGCTTGAATCCAAACATCGTGGTTCCAATCTGAGAGTTGGCCAGGGGCTGGGCCTGCATTGTTATTAATCAAAATATCTGGGGCTGGGCACGCTTTAAAAATAGTTTCTCTACCAGACTCAGTGGTGATATCTGCCAATATGCTTTGCGGCACCCTACCCGTCTTGGTTTGAATCTCTCGCATTGCTTTTTCTAATCGTTCTTGATCTCGACCATTGATCACAACGTTAACTCCTTCACGCGCCAATGCCATGGCGCAAGCAAGTCCAAGACCTTGCGAAGAAGCACACACAAGTGCGGTTTTATTTTTGATACCTAAGTCCATAAATTCGAAATTACTTTTGAGTGGAAATTTGAGTCGTTTTTATCACGCTAGCCCATTGGGTTCTCTCAACCGCCATGATGCGCTTGAACTCCTGCGCACCGTAGGCTACCGGATCAAAACTCATTTCTGACATCCTTTTTGTGAATACTGGATCTTTGGCGAGCGATAGCAATTCTTTCTCCCAAAAATTGACGATATCGATAGGCGTCTTGGAGGGTAGAAAAGCGCCATACCAATTCATGATGCCCAATGCTGCAAAACCGGATTCTGTCAGCGTGGGCAATTCTGGAAACGCTGGCAGCCTAGAGTTCTCTAGGGTGGCCAATGCTCTGAGTCGGCCTGACTTGATGTGTTCTTTGACCGATTCAACCGACTGCACCAAAAATTGAATATCGCCAGACAACATCCCCATCACAGCTTTGGAACTACCTTGGTATGGGATATGGGTTAATTGGACGCCCACTTGTCCCAAAATAATTTCTGTTGTTAAGTGAAAAGCGTGTCCAAGTCCAGGTGAGCCATAAAAATACTTAGTGGGATCTTTCCTCGCTAGCGCAAAGAATTCCGTGAGGTTTTGGGCAGGCACCGTCGATGGAACCACAATAACTGCAGGATTGCGTCCGAGCAATGCAACAGAACTCAAATCTTGCGTAGCTTCATAGCTTGGCTTGGGTGTAAAGAATTCAGCTATGGTGATGGGGGTTGGCGGGGCAAATAAAACTGTGTATCCGTCCGGTGCAGACCTGACAACGGCTTGAGTTCCTAACTGCCCAGATGCACCCGCAATGTTTTCGACCACAATACTTTGGCTCCATCGCGCACTCAATATTTGCGCAACCAGACGACCCACACTA
Organism: uncultured Bordetella sp.; assembly: GCA_964343725.1. Classification (GTDB taxonomy): domain Bacteria; phylum Pseudomonadota; class Gammaproteobacteria; order Burkholderiales; family Burkholderiaceae_C; genus Limnohabitans. The sequence continues at coordinate 1,407 of CAYFLF010000033.1, read as the reverse complement.
TCAGGCCCTCCCCCCGCTGGAAATGGGATCACCATTCGAACAGTTTTATTAGGGTATTTCTGCGCTTGACCAGATAGTGGCCACAGAGCAACTGCTGCAATGCTTGCAAGAGCATTGCGCCTTGGCATTAAAGGGTGATTCATATTAGTCCTTATTTAGATTATTTGGATTTGTATCGCCATGCATTTGACTGGGGGAATGGTCATCTGAGTGATGATGTGGGTGACTATGCTTATGCGTGTGGTCATGAGAGTGGTGATGCTTATGGTCATGCGAATGGTCATGGCTATGCACATGCCCATCGTCGTGCGAATGGCTGTGGGGGTGGTCATGTTCCGAATGCGAATGTCTACTTTGGTGATGAATAGGCCCACCTGTCACGCCAGGCTGGATACTATGGTGATGGTCTTGCAAATAATGTAAGCGCAGCAAATCCAAGCCGTAGTCATTTCCATTTGGCGTTCTCACCAAGGTGTGGATATGAAACTTTGCAGGAAGTGGGTTTGTCAAAAATACACCCGAATGGTGATCAAACTCAATCATCACAACAGGACTTTGAATACGGTAATAAAAAGTGTCTTCTTCTCCCGTACCACCAATCCAACAAAAGTGGGTGTCATCTAAATATCTCTCAACTTCATCGAGTCGTGCTTTTCGCGGGCCTTCAGGCATTGGCGATACATAAGTTTCCACTAGAGACATCAAGTCACGTTTTTGTGCAGATGTCATCCCCTTTGCAGATAAGCCTTCATAAGGGATGACGCGGTTGTCTTGCATGGCACCGCCGAGATGCAATTGATCTGCCTTATGGCGTCGCCCATCTGGCAAATCACCCCCCACGGAAGAATGGTAAAGAATGGCTTGTTGACGTTGCAGAGGAGAAAGCGAAGTCATGAAGGAAAGACCACGCAGTTCCTCGTCTTCAAACATATTGAGTCCAACTAAAGCGCCCCTATCAATATGCGATGGCTCAGCCCCCATAAAGGTGGGAGTCAGCACCATTTGATGGTTAACCACCAAACAATTGAGTGCTAAGTGGTGCCCCATTAATTGCCACCCCCAAGGCCCATCAAGTGATGGCAGCCCAAATAAGCTGAAGTTGTAACTCCACTCCCCTAGCACCTTGGTATTACCTGTTAATTCGCCTAAAAAGTGATTGATTTGCATGACGTGGCGAGTTTTCTCAAAACCACTTTGACTCAAACTGGCTTGGATCACCCCCATCGCAGCGGCTTTGAGACCATCGCTCAGTTCTTCAAGCCTGAGTCCATAACGATAGGTGTACATCTCAGTGTTGTTCCACCTTCGCCACTCCCTTGCATCTAGCGGTAAACAAAGGGCTTTGCGTTGCTCTGAGCTTAGTAGGTTGAGTAGGGTTGTAGCGGCATTCACCATTAAATGAACGGG
>CAYFLF010000032.1:0-13037 GCA_964343725.1 uncultured Bordetella sp. | reverse complement strand
CATTGTTTCAATATGTACGGCATGACTGAACTCAGCACGCAACTGTATGACCGTGGAAATGAAACGACACCGTCAGTCAAGCAAGGACCACACTGGATGCGTACAAGAGTCATCGATCCATTGAGTGGCAAAGAAAAACCCAAGGGTGAGCCTGGAATCTTGGTCCACACGGATCTAGCGAATTACAACTCTGTCACCACCATCTTGACAGAGGACGTTGGTATAGCCACTGACGAGGGTTTTATATTGCTTGGACGCGCACAAGGTGCACAGGCTAAAGGTTGTTCTTTGGCGGTAGATGATTTTCTGCAAGCGGCGCGACTATGAATGTGTTGCATTTCACTGCTGGCTATGTTCCTGGCATTCCGACTGAAGCGATTGCATGGCATACCTTGGTGTATGGTGCAAGAGGTACCAAGCTAGAGGTCAAAGTTCCTACCTTGACACCTGCGCAGATTCTTGAAGTGACGCAAACTGTAAGAACCGCCACTCAAACTCAAATTAAAAACATGGCGGTGTCTGAGATCGTACGGGCCGTAGATTTAGCGATTCTCAAGTTATTGGATATCAATCATCCAGATAGAAAATCTTTGGACGCACTGTTACCGATTGCAACAGGAATGGACCCAACCATGTTGCAACACAACTTCAGTCATTACTTAAAGACCTTCCGTAGTCTGCAATTAAACCGTTTTATTACCGAAGATTTTGGCAATCCTCAACTACTTGACGCTTTCCAACCCCGCGTCACTGGAGGGTGGACCAAGGCAACTGGGGCGGATCTGATCACCCATGTGTGGGCTGGTAATGTGCCTGGACTCCCGTTATGGAGCTTGATATCTGGTCTATTGGTGAAAGCGGGTACCTTGGGCAAGGTGTCAGTAGCGGAGCCTATATGCGCAAGTATTTTTGCCAAAGTTCTAGTGGATATTGAGCCACGCTTTGCGAATTGTCTTTCTATTATTTGGTGGCCTACTGAAGACACTCAGACAGCTCGCCATGTATTTCAGCTATCCGACATTGTCCTGGCATATGGCGGAAACGATGCACTTGCTGCTATTCAAAGCCAAGTACCAGTTACTACCCGCTTTCTGCCGCATGGTCACAAAATAAGTTTTGCAGTGGTGACTTCGTATGCGCTTTCTGTGGTTCGCGCCAAACATATTGCAAAACAAGCAGCTCTAGACATTGCGCGGTATGAACAGCAAGGTTGTTACTCTCCTCAGATGTTCTATGTTGAACGTGGTGCACAAGTCAGTCCACAAGAGTTTGCACAATTACTGGCAAGCGAATTGGCTGGATTAGCGCATAAATATCCCAGATCCGATATGACTCTGGAAGAAAAAAACAATATTCTCAAATGGAGAGAGTCACAAGAACTGGAAATGCTCCATACAACCAGCGTTCAGGTATTGGGGGATAAAAGTGATGACTTTGTTGTGGTCTACAACGATAAACCCGTTCACCTTCAACCTAGCCCACTTAATCGATGCGTGACCGTGGTTGCTATTGACTCACTACAAGATGTCATGGCATCAATATCTGAAAAGCGAATGTATCTACAAACAGCAGGCGTAGCAACTGATCCGGAGTCATTGCTCTCCGTAGGAGAAGCACTAGCCAAGTGCGGCGTCACACGCATTTGTGCCATTGGTGAAATGACGGCTCCTGCGGCTGGATGGCATCACGATGGAAGATTTAGTTTATTGGATTTAGTGAATATGGTTGATATTGAAGCATCTACTGAGTTAGCTTCGAATGCGTTAACGAACTATGAGCTCTGAAACAGTCATCCATCATCCATCCCCCAAAGCGCAACAAATCTTGCGTCTTCAAGATGTTTGCTTTTCTTATGCAGATGGCATCGATGCAGTCATCCATATCAACTTAAATTTATTAGCTGGTGAATTCCATTGCCTAATTGGTCGAAGTGGATGCGGAAAGACCAGTCTTCTGAAATTAGCCGCTGGGCTACTCAGTCCTAAAAGTGGTCAAGTACTTTGGCAAAACATAAATTTAAAAGCTCCTCAAGCCGAAATGGGTTTTGTATTTCAACGCCCGACTCTGCTTGAGTGGTTAGATGTTTTAGATAACGTTCTGTTACCCATCAGCCTACATCGAAAAATTGAACCATCTGATATTGATACAGCACAAAAACTGCTTGATCAACTTGGACTTGGAAATAAAACCAACCATAAACCAACAGAGCTATCGGGTGGTCAGCAAAGTCGCGTAGCAATCGCACGGGCCTTGATCAATAGGCCACGCATCTTATTCATGGATGAACCCTTTGCCTCGCTTGATGCCATCACCCGCGAAGAACTCCAAAAAGATTTGCTGCAAATTTGCAAGGAACAACATACAACCATCTTATTTGTGACACACGATATAGGCGAAGCAGTCTATCTGGGTGACCAAGTATCCGTGATGGACCAAGGAGAGATACATCTCCATCTCAACATTGATCTACCTAAGCCTCGTCAAAACCCAATACGCCATAGCCCTGAATTCAATTCACTTTGTGCCAAGTTAAGACAATCCCTAGAGGTTTTGGCATGAAAATTCGCGGATATACCTTGACGCTTTTATTAGGCTTAATGGCCTTAGCCATTTGGGAATTTAGCGTGGTTTGGTTGGGTACTTCTGAACTAGTTTTACCAGCGCCCACAAGAGTTACAAAAGTATTGTGGTCAATTCTAGAAAATGGGTATCTTTGGCCTCACTTACGCCAAACACTGATCGAGGTATTTTGTGGAATTTTTCTAGGCGGAATACTGGGTTGCGTGGGTGGTATTTTGCTAGGCGAGTCGAAAGAACTACGTGATCTTTTGATGCCCTACATAGTCTTGAGTCAAGTAATACCCAAATTAGCGCTTGCCCCCCTATTTATTGTTTGGTTTGGGTTTGGTTTATTACCAACCGTTGTAATGACTGCTCTCATTTGCTTCTTTCCCCTTTTAGAGAATACAACGACAAGCATGCAATATGTGGACGCTCAAAAACTAGAACTTTTCAAAATGTTACGGGCTAACAAATGGCAAACACTTTGGCATCTAAAAATACCTGCAAGTATGCCTAGCATCATGGCAGGCTTTCGAGTTGCGGTTGTCCTCGCATGGGTTGGTGCTGTAGTCGGTGAATTCATTGGATCATCCAAAGGACTTGGAGCTTTGATCATTGCGGCGCAAGGATCGATGGATACCGCATTGATGTTTGCTGTTTTAGTAGTAATTACGGTTCTTGGTATCAGCAGTTACTGGTTAGTTCAAGCAATCGAGCAACGTGTCAGATAAATTTTAAATATTGAAAGCTTCACTATGTCTTTAGCATTCTTTTTTGTTAGGCTTAATTTAAAACTCGTTATTGCGTTGGTATTGAGTGTCTGTATGCCTTTTTCAATTTATGCCCAAACCACCACCAAGTTAGATAAAGTGGTCATTGCAAGCTGGGGCAAACCTATTTCCGAAATTACCAATCTCTTAGTTGAAGAAGAAAAAGGTTTCTTTAAAGCCAAAGGGATTGAGATGAATTTAATTCCTGGCGCTGGCGGTGCAGATGCCATTCGGAACTTACTCAGTGGGCAAGCGGATGTTGCATTTACTGATCCTGCTTCCTTTTTTATTGCTATTGATAAAGGTGAAAAATTAAGAGCTATTTATGACATCTATCCGCAGAATATTTTTAATCTAGTTTCACTTAAATCTAAAAACATCACCAAACCAGCGGACCTTAAAGGTAAACGTATTGGTGTCTATAGCTTGGCAAGCGGCACACGGCAAAATTTACAAATCTTGTTACACCAAGCTGGGTTGACAGAAGATGACGTCACCATCGTAGTGACTGGCTTATTGAACTTTTTACCACTGATGCAAGGACAAGTGGATGCAACAGCCGCTACCGATACAGGACTTTTGGTTGGAAAACTAAAAGGCCTAGGCGATGTCAATGTGATCGAAGTAAAAAATTACGTAAATATCTCCAGCGATTTTTTTGTAGTACGAGAGGAAACATATCAACAAAAAAAAGATATTTTGAAACGTTTTTTACAAGCTTACCAAGACAGTGCGGAGTGGATGATGCGATCCCCGCAAGAAGCAGCAAAACTGGCAGTTAAATTTGCGATAGATGGTCAAAACGAGGCCCTCAATCAAGAAGTCATCAAATTACGTAACGCTACGAGCGTCTCTAATATGACCCAGCAAAAGGGTTTAGGCGCTTTCGATATGGGAGTCATTCAAAAAGGTGCTAATGCTTACAAAGCTTTTGGTTTGATCCAACGCGATATCAAAGTGACTGATGTAATCAGCCAAGACTTGCTTCCTGGTAAAAAATAAATGTCTTCCAAGCATTTTCATCAACAAACAGTCTTGATAACAGGCGCTAGCCGAGGTATTGGAGCTGCTATTGCAAAAGCATTTGCTGCTGAAGGTGCATGCGTCATCATTAATTACCTAAAAAATGAAAATGCTGCCCATGATGTAGTTCATGCATGCACACAACTCGGTGGAACAGCATTTGCCATTCAGGCCGACGTTCTCAATCAATCCGCTGTGGAAGAGATGGTTTCGCAAGCCATACGAGAAGTGGGGCGTATCGATGTGTTGGTGAACAATGCATTTATCCCCTATCGATTCGACCCAGAAAATCGCAAACGCTTTTGGGAAACACCATGGAAAGACTATCAATCACAGTTCGAAGGCTCTGTAGGGGCTACATATAACGTCTGCCAGTCTGTTATCGGGCATATGCGACAGCGTGCAAAAGGCAGCATCATCAATTTGGCTAGCGATTTGGTATATCGCCCAAGTATTGCTTACAACGACTACACCACAGCCAAATCTGCATTGGTAGGTTTTAGTAAAAATTTAGCCACTGATTTAGGTCCCTACGGTATACGTGTGAACTGTGTGGCACCCGGATTAGTAGCCCCCACTACTTCTAGCGCGCACACCAAAGAATCAGTGAAAGATCAATTGATCGCGCAAACCCCACTAGGAAGGATTGCCACGCCTGAGGATGTTGCAGGACCTGTTTTGTTTTTAGCCTCAGATTGGAGTCGGTTTATGACTGGTCAGGTATTGGTCGTAGACGGCGGATTGGTGATGGCTTAACCATGCACAACATGCATCGGCACTGGCGCAAACCCATGGTTCAATGGCCCATGTCCATGGCCAGTGGTGACGTCTGCCCCATGCGCAATCGCCTGCAAAATAAATTGACGCGCACGATGCACGGCTTGCGACAAACCCAAACCCAAGGCCAAATGCGCAGCGATAGCAGAAGACAAGGTGCAACCCGTTCCGTGAACGTTAGCGCTGCTGATGCGACGAGAGGACAGGTTCTCCGATGGCGAGTTGGGTTGAACCAACAAATCCACCACATCATCCCCAGGCAAATGGCCACCTTTGAGCAAGACAGCTTGCGCCCCCATCTTCAGCAAGTCTCGCCCTGCCGACTCCAAAGCACTGGCATCCGAAATTTCGCGCCCCAACAACAAAACAGCTTCATCCAAATTGGGGGTAATAAGGGTAGCTCTAGGGAACAATTCACTGACCAATACCTGCACCGTTTCACTGGCAATCAAACGGTCACCACTAGTGGCAACCATCACGGGGTCAAGCACCACATTTTTCAATTGATAGTGGTCAATGGCCCAAGTAACGACTTCCACAATTTCTGGCGCGTGCAACATACCGATCTTGACAGCGTCTACGCCAATGTCGTCCATTACGGATTGGATTTGCGCTTTCAGGAAAGCCGCGGGAATGCCATGAATACCTTGAACTCCCTTGGTATTTTGTGCAGTCAACGCCGTGATGGCAGTCATGCCGTAACAGCCAAGAGCCGCAAAAGTTTTCATGTCGGCTTGGATTCCAGCTCCACCGCCACTATCAGAGCCTGCAATACTCAATACGCGCGGATAGTGTTTCAAAGAATGAGTTGTTTGGGTTGTCATACGCTAGATTATGCGCAAAGCTTTGAAGTTGCTCTTTGTGGGAGTGCAATTTTATGAAGCAGCTAGGTCATTGCATTGTGCTTGGTGCTGGATTAATGGGACGCTTACTGGCCCACAGCCTGGCTAGACTTGGATACCGCGTAGACATTCATGAATCGCAAGGACCTGAGGCTGAAGGGTCTGCCGCATATGTAGCGGCTGCGATGTTGGCACCACTAGCAGAATCAGCTATTACGGAGTTGCCAGTCGTGCAAATGGGTCAACATAGTCTCATACGCTGGCCACAACTACTCCAAGAGTTGAATCAAGCTGTATTTTTTCAACAAAACGGCACACTCATTGTTTGGCATCGCCAAGATGCAGCAGAAGCAAAACGATTTGAACAACTGCTTGAACGAACTCAAAGTTTGCTCCCTAGTTTGCCGAAATTACAAAGTCTTGACAAAGCAGAACTTGTCAAGTTGGAGCCTGCCCTTGAAGGTCGTTTTCAAAACGCGCTTTATCTTCCGCATGAAGGGCAACTCGACAACCGAGAATTACTTGCCGCATTGATGAACAGCCTTCAGACTCAGAAAGTTAACTTACATTGGAACAGTCCCAAGTCACCAGAAGATTTTTCTCTAGGAACTGCAGGACAACCAGACTATCTATTTGACTGCAGGGGATTAGGCGCGCGCCATACTTGGACAGCGCTTAGAGGTGTTCGAGGTGAGGTAATTCGCCTGCACGCACCGGAGGTGACCTTGCAAAGACCTACCCGTCTGATTCATCCGCGCTATCCCCTCTATATTGCGCCTAAAGAAAATCATATTTTCGTCATAGGTGCTACAGAGATTGAAACCGAAGACCTCTCTCCTGCAAGTGTGCGATCTACCTTGGAATTGCTCAGTGCTGCCTATACCGTTCACAGTGGTTTTGCAGAAGCACGTATCCTTGAAATCAAAACACAAGCCAGACCCACGCTGAAAAATAACTTACCCAGCATTCGCCAACTAGGACCTCGCTGCTTACAAATCAATGGTCTTTACAGACACGGTTTTTTAATTGCTCCAGCCATGCTAGATATTGTTCTAGAGTGGCTTCAAACAAAGCAATTTAATCTTGCAGACAAATTTTCATTGAAGTTCGAATATGTCTGAATCCACTTTCATTTCGGTTTTGATTAACCAAGTTCCGCACCAATTACCTGCCAACGCATCTTTGGCAGACGCAGTGCATCAATTTGGCATTACGCCGCCCTTTGCTGCCGCAGTCAATTTGAAATTTGTTCCCAAGAACCAATACGCTAGTTTTGCGCTGAGCCCCAATGATGAAATTGAACTCATAGCGCCTATCACTGGCGGTTAATACCCATGGAATCCGATATGTCTTTGAACGCACCACTTACGCTGTATGGCGAGACTTTTACAAGTCGCCTCCTATTAGGCACCTCGCGCTACCCATCTCCGAGCGTATTGCTTGCTGCCATTGAGTCTGCGCAACCGGCCATGTTGACCGCATCCTTGCGCCGCCAAACTGGTGGTGGTGGCGAGGCTTCTCAAAGTTTTTGGAATCTATTGCGCGAGTCCAAAGTACAAGTTCTACCTAACACTGCTGGTTGTCACAGCATGCAAGAAGCAATCACCACAGCAGAAATGGCACGCGAGGTATTCAACACAGATTGGATCAAACTCGAGTTGATAGGTGACGACTACACCTTGCAACCCGACACTTTAAATTTGCCAGAAGCAGCCAGTCATCTCATAAAAGCAGGCTTTAAGGTGCTCCCCTATTGCACAGAAGATTTAGTGCTTTGCCAACGTTTGGTTGATGTAGGTTGCCAAGCTGTGATGCCGTGGGCCGCCCCCATTGGCACTGGTAAAGGACCCGTCAATCCAACAGCATTACGCACACTCAGAGAGCGTCTGTCTGTTCCTCTGATCGTCGACGCTGGTCTCGGTTTACCTTCGCATGCATGCCAAGTCATGGAATGGGGTTATGACGCAGTATTACTCAACACAGCAGTGGCTCTCGCGCAAGACCCAGTCGCCATGGCAAGTGCTTTTGCGCAAGCAGTAATTGCGGGCCGTCTTGCTTATCTGGCTGGTGCTATGCAAGCCCAAGACGCTGCCCAACCCAGTACGCCTGTTTTAGGTACTCCTTTTTGGCACCATAAATGAACTCCACTGCCCTCCTCCACTCCATATCTGAAATCGCGCATGCTGTTTCGAATCACCACGCTAATTTACTGGTTGGTGAACCACAGGACTTTGCGCAATGCGCCGATGTTTTGCCACCCGAATTGCCTGAGAAACCATTTGCTATTGAAATGCAAGGTGTATTCATTGGGTGCAAGATGCTTGGATTTATCGACCACGATGCGCAATGCATCATGCAAGCATGGGAAAAGCAAAGTATTCGCTCTGGGTTATTTGAGGAAACGCGTTGGCCATCTATTGCCAGCGACTTTGGTATGTCTGCATACCCAAGAGAGAACGCATTTGCACCCTGTCCACAGCATCTAGGTCTTTATGTGGTACTTCCAAATGCGAATTGGGTTGCACGTATGGCAAAAGCTGGTGTTCCAACTATTCAACTGCGCTACAAATCAGAGGACAAAGCGGCAATTGCAAAAGAGGTATCTGCTGCTGTAGAGGCAGTTCAAGGTACAAACGCTCTTTTATTTATCAATGACCATTGGGAAGAGGCAATCGCAAAAGGCGCCTATGGTGTTCATCTTGGGCAAGAAGATATACAAGACGCACCCCTAGAAAAAATTCGTGCTGCTGGATTACGGTTAGGAATAAGCACCCACGGCTATGCAGAAATGCTGTTGGCGGATCGCCATTCGCCTAGTTACATGGCACTAGGTGCGGTCTTTCCAACGACTCTCAAGCGAATGGCAACAGCTCCTCAAGGCATGGAAAGATTAAAGCGTTATGTGCAATTAATGCATCACTATCCGCTCGTTGCCATTGGTGGAATTGATCTAGATCGATTACCTGCAGTCGTCCAAACTGGTGTTGGATCGGTTGCGGTCGTGCGAGCCATCACAGAGGCTGCCAACCCTGAAGATACGGCTTTTATATTTCAACAAAGTATCAAGCGCGCAAATCTACCCGGTTAAAACCTGGCAATTCGTATTTCGAATGATGAACCGAAGTTGTTTGCGAAGTAGGTGCTTTCGCAGCACTCAGGCTCTGCGCATTGATCGATTTTGTTTTGTACTCACGCATAAAGTATTGCGCAGCGTAAATATTGCCAGCTTGCAGTGCTGAACCGATTTTGCCCATATCCGCATCTTGAATATGTGGCTTGTCAAATATCAAAAGTGCCGCGTATGCTTTTTTGGCTAGTTCAAGGTCAGAAGACTCAATCGCCGCAAAAAGTGCCTGTAATTTACTCGCGCGCTGCTTTTTTCGTTCTTCCGAACCGTGATGCTGCCCTCCCCAATGGCGAGAGTTCGCGTCTATTCGCAATGCATTTGAAGTATCCATAACCAGCTCCTTTGGCTTGATTTGTCTGTGCTTCTTCCTTTTTATTTGTAGTGGCAAGAGAATGATTGGCTGGCTCTGAAGACCTGTTTATGTAAGCTCAATTAAAAAATTGAATGTCAAGAAACCGGCCAATCGCGGTAGGTTAAGCAAAAGGAATGCCAAGTCTTAATTGACATTCGTAAATGGTGATTAATCCGCCTTGATGTTGCGGGTCTCAATCAGTTTCTTCCAGCGGGCGAATTCAGAGGCTTGATAGGCGGTGAATTGCTCGGGCGAGTTACCCACGATCTCAAACCCCAATTCGAGTAACTTGGGTTTGACCTGCGGGTCATTGAGGCTTGATACGACAGCGGCATGAATCTTAGATTTCAAATCCGCGGGTAAACCCTTAGGAGCGGCAACGGCTTGCCAAGAATACACATTAGCTTCTTTGATGCCTAACTCCTCCAAGGTCGGAACATTGGGAAGCAAAGGCGAACGTTTGGCACTTGTGATGGATAGCGCCCGTAACTTGCCCGCAATGATTTGGGGCATGGCCGTGTTGACGTTCATGAAAGACGAATCGACCTGACTGCCCAATAAATCTGTCATGACTGGACCACCGCCTTTGTATGGCACGTGAATTCCAGTTGTACCAGTTTGCAACCAAAACAACTCAGCGGTCAGATGGTCACTGCTACCGTTTCCAGATGAGGCAAATGTCATTTTTTCTGGATTTGCCTTCATATAGGCTATCACTTGAGCCATGGATTTATGAGGTGAATTAACTGGAACGACCAGCACGTTGGGTGCTTGCACGGCAATAGTGATGTAGTCGAAATCTTTCAGTGCGTCGTATGCCACCTTTTGCAACAAGTGCGGCGCAATCACAAACGGCCCCAAAGATGAAACAAACAAGGTGTGACCATCAGGGACTGCCTTCGCAACAATGGCTGCGCCTATGGTTCCAGTGGCGCCGGCCTTGTTGTCGGTTACAAATGTTCCACCTAATTTTTCCTGGAGTTTGGGTGCCAAGGTTCTTGCGATCAAATCGGTAGAACCTCCAGGCGGAAATGGAACGATGATGGTGACAGGCTTATCTGGCCAAGCCCAAGCGTTCGTCAAATAAATACTGAAAAAAAATAAGCTCGCTAGTAACTTTTTCATGTTTTAACCCTTGTAACTGAGTAAATGATTATCAACACATTTCAATCTAGGGTTATCCTTGATCTTTGAGTGTCCATCATGTGAGTGAATTTGATTTAAAGTTAAAAAATATCCAACTCCTTGAGGAAATATGCATGATTAAACAAGCCCTAATTGCACTAGCTACCATTTCTGCAATTTCTGTCTACGCTGCTGACCCTGCAGTTAAAAAGTCCGATAGCGGCATCTGCCACGACGCTTCTAGCAGTTCCTACGGAAACACCAAAAAATTTACCCCTTTCAACACGATAGATGAATGTATTAAAAGCGGCGGCAAGTTACCTGCAAACGCTAAAGCACCCGCCCCTGCTGCGGATCCTGTAAAAAAATCTGACTCTGGAATTTGCCACGATAAGAGCAGCCCCCATTACGAAAAAACCAAAAACTTCACACCATTCAATTCAATGGATGAATGCGTCAAGAGTGGTGGCAAACCACCGAAAAAATAACGAGCTTCGCAGTACCCTCTAAGCTGCATGTCGAGTTACAAACCTACTGTTGCCTTATTCACTGGAGATCCCGCAGGAATTGGCCCTGAATTGGTGGAGAAACTTCTTCATCAAACTGACGCATCCGATAAAGCAAAAATTATCTTAATTGGGCAAAAAAATTCCTTTGCCTTTCCGTCCTTTGTAGAAGTTCACGCATGGTCTGGGTTGCATGCTTCCCCCTTTGCGCCCAGCCATGCCAGTGCTGAAAACGGAAAGTACATGCTCGAGGGTTTAGCGCAGGGTGTGCATTTGGTTAGTTCTGGTCTGGCAGATGCTTTTTGCTTTGCCCCCCTTAATAAAACCGCTCTTCGCGCGGGTGGCATGCACTCGGAGGACGAACTTCGTTGGTTTGCAGAGTTACTCAAATTTGAAGGCGTGTGCGGAGAACTAAATGTTCTCGAGAACTTGTGGACCGCTCGTGTGACCTCGCACGTTGCGCTCAAGGAGGTAAGTCATCTGATCACGCCCGAAAAAGTTGCAGAAGCCATATTCATGATCGACACAGCATTGAAAAATGCTGGAAATCCACATCCACGATTAGCCGTTTGTGGTCTCAATCCGCACAACGGCGACAACGGTAATTTTGGAGATGAAGAGATTCGCATCATTGCACCCGGAGTGAGGCTTGCCGCACAAAAAGGCGTTGAGGCGGAAGGACCATTTCCAGCAGATACGGCTTTCGTTCGCGCCATTCGCAAAGACGATGGCTATGACGGCGTTATCACCATGTACCACGACCAAGGCCAAATCGCCATGAAGCTAATGGGGTTCGAAAAAGGCGTTACCGTGCATGGCGGCTTGCCAATTCCCATCACAACGCCTGCACATGGAACGGCTTATGACATTGTGGGTCTCAATAAAGCCAATATAGGCGCTATGTCAAATGCGTTCGAACTTGCTTGCAAGATGGGTATTTCGCATCGAAACAACGCTTTAGTTAACGCCTGAATTTAAGGTTTCAACATGCAATTTTTTAAACGATTTATCTGCTTGTGTATTTTGAGTAGTTTTGCGTGGGCTGTATCTGCGCAAACCTACCCTACTAAGCCAGTCAAACTCATGGTTGGAGCAGGCGCTGGTGGGGGCACTGACATCATTGCACGCATGTTGGCCGAAAAAATGACAGATGCACTAAAGGGTACTTTTATTGTTGAAAACAAACCCGGTGCATCCAACACGATTGCTGCTGAACTCACTGCGAAGGCACCCCCAGATGGACATACGCTATTGGTCGCAACTAACACTGGCCAAGCAATCGCACCGCATCTACTCAAGCTCAATTTTGATCCCATGAAGGATCTCACTCCTATTGCTCTAGTAGTAACTGTTCCAAACGTATTAGTCGTGAGTACGTCTGTACCTGCCAATACCGTCAAGGAATTGATTACGCTCATGAAAAGCAAACCCGATGAATTCAAATATGCGTCATCTGGCGTTGGTAGCACCCAGCATATCGCTGGTGAGGGCTTTGATATCGCGGCTGGCGTTAAAAGTATTCACATCCCCTACAAAGGAAGTTCTCAAGCACACTTAGACCTGATTGCAGGAAACGTTCAATTGATGTTTGATACAACATCATCTGCAATGGCTCAGATCAAAGCAGGAAAATTCAAACCACTCGCAGTGACTACTTCCCAACGAAGTGCAGAGCTACCCAATGTGCCCACATTGGCCGAGGCTGGTGTTACGGGTTTTGAGATGAGCACTTGGTATGGGGTTTTTGTTACATCGGGTACCCCACCTGAAGTCGTGGCAAAACTTCAAAATGAAGTCGCCAAAATTATCAAACTTCCAGATGTTCAAGCCAAATTAAAAGGGCTGGGAGGTGAGCCTGGCTCCTTGAGTGTGGAGCAATTTACCCAACTCAATCGACAAGAGTTTGAACGATTTGGAAAATTGATACGCCAAGCCAATATCAAAATGCAGTGA
>CAYFLF010000031.1:0-13453 GCA_964343725.1 uncultured Bordetella sp. | reverse complement strand
GGCTATAGCCTAATCACGGTCACGCCTTCAAGTGTGCGTTGTGATTTCAGAACCACTGCGATGCCAGCAGGTAGTGAGGCAGGTTTTAAAACGCAGGCGAGTTTTGTGGTCGACAAAGGCAACCCTGCCGTCAAAACTGTTTAGATACGTGGGCCATCCATCATCTTGACTAACTCTGAGAGTTCGCCTTTTTCAATCATATAAGTGCGGTCACATACCGCATGGGCGAAATCTAAGTTTTGCTCTGACAACAACACGCTCACACCTTGGCGCTTGAGCGTGACCACCATATCGGACATACGGCTGACGATGGCAGGTGCTATGCCTTCTGAAGGCTCGTCCAACATCACCAATAGCGGGTTGCCCATCAAGGTACGGGCAACGCTGAGCATTTGTTGTTCGCCCCCGCTCATATGGCTGGCTTGGCGGTGCTGCATCTGGGCTAAGTTGGGAAATAAATCGAATAATTTCTCAACAGTCCAATCGGACAACACGCGCTGTCGGTGGTCATAGCGTGCATTTTGTTTGGCGAGCGTGAGGTTTTCTAAAACCGTGAGGTCGGTGAAGATGCGTCGGTCTTCAGGCACGTACCCAAGTCCAAGGCGCGCGACTTCGAATGCTTGCATATGTGTGAGGTCTTGTCCATGAAAGTGCAGTTGCCCTTCGCGTTTGGGCATCAACCCCATGATGGCTTTGAGCGTACTAGATTTGCCCGCGCCATTGCGACCCAAAAGTGCCACGACTTCGCCACGATCCACATGCAAGGACACATCAAACAAGATTTGCGCGGCGCCATGCCATGCATTCAAATTGGAAACTTCTAGAAAGGGTTTCATACCGTCTCCCCTTCTATCGTTTTGCCGCGACCCAAATACACAGACTGCGCAAGCGCGTTGTTCTGTACTTCTTGCGGCGTGCCTTCGACCAAGATGCGGCCTTGTGCCATCACCAAAATCCGCGTGGCAAAAGAAAACACCATGTCCATGCTGTGCTCGGTGAAGATCACCGCCACATCGCGTTCTTTGGCTAAAAACTGAACCAAGCCCATCAAGGCATGGCGCTCGGAAGGTGACATGCCAGCAGTCGGTTCATCCATTAACAACAACTTAGGTTGATTGACCAAAGCCATTGCCAATTCAAGGCGTTTGATATCGCCATAAGCCAGCGTGTCGCTGATGTGTTGCGCCATGTCCGCCAAGCCGACTTTTTCAAGCAAGGTTTGCGCGGCTTCCGCGCGGTGGTGACGCGTGCGACGCCAAGGCGAAAGATGCAGGCCTTGGGCAGAAAGCATGGCCATTTGCACGTTTTCAATCACCGTCATGGACCGAAACACTTCAGCCATTTGAAATGTGCGGCTCACGCCTTGTCGCCACAACGCATGGGGCTTTTGCCCGATCAGTGACCGACCGTTTAAGCGCACGCTACCGCTGTCGGGGTGCAGCTGTCCATTGACCAAATTGAAGGTGGTGCTTTTGCCCGCGCCGTTAGGGCCGATGATTGCCAACAGCTCGCCAGCGTGTGCATCAAACGACACATTGTTGACAGCCATTTGGCTACCAAACGATTTGTGCAGATGTCGCACTTCCAAGAGCGCTTGCACTGTCATGCTTTTCTTCCCATCAATTTCCATGTGCCAGCAATGCCGTGTGGAAATACCAGTACCAATAGCAAGATCACGCCACCGAGCAATGCGCGCCAGTAGTCGGTACTGCGTGCCAGCGTGTCTTGCAATACGGTGAAAGAAAAAGCGCCCACGATAGGCCCCGTAGTTGCATGGATACCACCTAACAGCACCATGACCAAAGCATCAACAGATCTAGGAATGCCCATGACATCTGGCGAAATACTGCCTTTAGAAAATGCAAACAATGCACCCGCCAAACCTGCAAAGCCTGCAGAGATCACAAAGCCCCACCATTGCATCCAAGCGATGTTCAATCCAATTGCTTGGGCGCGCATCGGTGCATCTCGACTCGCCCGCATGGCGTAACCCATAGGTGCGCGCAGAATGTGTTGCAAGACTAAAACGCTAACTACCGTTAATCCAAAGGTCAACCAATAGAAACTGCTTTTGTCTTGCCAAGTGATATCAGGCCACACACCGTTGAGGCCGTTGCTACCGCCCGTTAAATCGTCCCATTGGAAACAGATGGACCACACAATTTGTGCAAATGCCAAGGTCAACATCGCCAAGTACACACCAGACAAACGTACAGCAAACCAAGCTAGCGGCATGGCACATGCCGCACTGATCAACGGCGCCCACCAAAGCACTTGCTCTGTGCCTAAGCCTTCGCGTAACACCAGCAAAGCGGCCGCATATGCGCCAATGCCAAAGTAAGCCGCATGCCCAAACGAATGTAGGCCCGCAGGCCCCATGATGAAATGCAAACTCGCGGCAAACAGAATGGCAATCAATACATCGATACCGAGCACCACGCCATAGGCCATGTTGGTCATCAGCATGGGCCACATCAAAGCCAGCGTTAGAACGGTTAACCAAGCCATCCAGGCCACACCATTTGCTGTGGCAGTTTGTGCAGAGGATTCGGCTTGCATCACAGCTGTTCGAGATGGATTCATTGGCTTGCCTAACAAGCCCCAAGGACGAATCATCAAGACCAACGCCATCACGACAAATTCGGCAACTAGGGTGAGTTTGGAGAAGGCGATGGATAAGCCACCCAACTCCACGGTACCAACGGCAATACATACCGCCTTGACTTCAGAAATCAATAAGGCCGCAATAAATGCCCCAGGGATGGAGCCCATGCCTCCTACCACCACTACTACAAAGGCATCACTGATCGTGACCATATCGAGGCCCACATGCGCAGGCTCGCGTGGCAATTGCAAAGCGCCACCCCATCCAGCTAAGGCGCAACCTAATGCAAATACGCTGGTAAATAAATATCGCGGATTGATGCCCAAGGCGCCCAGCATTTCACGATCTTGGGTGGCAGCTCGCACCAGTAAGCCAAATCGGCTATGACGCAATACATACCATATGGCCCACAACACTAAAGGGCCGACACCCATTAAAAACAAGTCGTAACTTGGAATCAAACGACCGAAGATATTTACTGCGCCCTCCAATCCTGGGGCGCGTGGACCCAACAAGTCTTCTGGTCCCCACAGCCACAAAGTGGCGTCTTGCACTACCAAAGCCAATGCAAACGTTGCAAGCAGTTGGAATAACTCGGGTGCTTGGTAGATTCGCCGCAAGATGACGACTTCAAACGCGGCACCCACAGCGCCAGTCACTAGCCCTGCACAAAACACCAGCGCAAAAAAAACGACGAGATTCGGAGCATAGGGCCTCAGCCAAGGGGTTGCATGTGCCACCAGTGAGTAGGCTAAATAAACGCCCAACATAAAAAATGAACCGTGGGCAAAGTTCACCACGCGCGTCACGCCAAAGATCAACGACAAGCCTGCGGCGACTAAAAATAATGAGGATGCACCGGCTAAGCCATTGATCGCTTGCACCAAAAAAGCAGATATCTCCATGCGTGCTTTATGTAGGTTTGCGTAGATGCGTCAATAGCGGTCTTGTAACTAGGAACGCATCAAAACGAACATCAATCCTGAGAACGTAATTTTTTCACATCAACATCACTGGGCTGTACGCTCGCGCCGTCGATGTAGCGATAGTCGACCATCACTCCTTTTCCACCTTCGTTCTTGGTGCGACCCAAAAACGCACCCATCGTCGACTGGTGGTCTTGGGGTCTGAATACGGCAGAACCAAAAGGGGTGTTAAAGCGCAAGCCGCGAAAAGCAAGCACTAATTTTTCACTGTCGGTGCTTTGGGCTTTTCCAATGCCAGCCGCTAGGGCTTGGATCATGCTGTAGCCTACAACAGAGCCTAATCGCGGATGGTCGTTGTATTTGCGGTGATAAGCCAAGAAGAAAGCTTTGTGTTCAGGTGTTTGAATGCCATACCAGGGATAGCCGGTGACGATCCAACCGTTGGGCGTTTCGTCTTTCAGGGGCTCCAGGTATTCGGGCTCGCCAGTTAAAAGGCTCACCACGTCGCGCCCTTGAAACAAACCACGTGTATTGCCTTCACGGACAAATTTGGCGAGATCGGTTGCAAACAGCACATTGAAGATGGCATCTGGCTTGGCATCTGCCAAAGCTTGCGCCACAGCGCCACCATCTACTTTGCCTAATGCAGGGGCTTGCTCGGCTACAAATTCAACATCAGGTTGCGCAGCTTTTAGTAGTTGTTTGAAGGTTGCCGCTGCCGATTGGCCATATTCGTAATTGGGATAGACCACGGCCCAGCGTTTTTTCTTGAGCTTGGCGGCTTCGGGCACGAGCATCGCGACTTGCATATAGGTGGAGGCGCGCAATCGGAAGGTGTATTTGTTGCCGTTTTGCCAAACCATTTTGTCGGTGAGCGGTTCGCCAGCCAAGAAAAAGACTTTGCGTTGTTTGGCAAAGTCGCCCAGCGCCAAACCTATATGCGATAAAAAAGCACCCGATAGCACATCGACTTTTTCACGCGAGAGTAATTCTTCTGCAGCACGGACTGCATCGCCCGGAGAGGCATTGTCGTCGCGCGTGATGAGTTGTAACTTTTTGCCGTTAATGCCACCAGCAGCGTTGATTTCCTCCACTGCTAGTTCCATCCCTTTTTTATAGGGTTCCAGAAATGCGGGTTGCGCTTTGTAACTATTGATCTCCCCAATCTTGATGACGCTTTGCGAAAAAACCAAAGGGGGGAACAAGCTGATGCCAACAGTTAATAAAAACGCAAATATCTTCATATAAGAAATTCTGAAAAATGAAGCCTTATTGTCTTGCAAAGCAAAAACCATGTGTATGCATAAAAAACCAAAATGCCCCGCTTAGGCAGGGCATTTTTGGCAGTGGCGATGAACGACTGGCTTTGCTAATTTAGAAACAAATCTAGAAGTCAGTTACAAGGCCTTTGACTAAGCCTCAAGTCTTTCGGCCAAAGCTGCCTTGGTAGCCGTCATTTCAGCGGGTAAGTGATAAGCAAGTTGCTTGAACAACTCTTCATGCAACTTCAACTCTTCCACCCAAGCAGCTTTATCAATATGGGTGACCGTTTTGAATTGCTCTGGCGTGAAGTTCAAACCTGTCCAAGTAATTTCTTCATAGTTAGGGCTGATGCCAAAGACGTTTTCTTTGCCTTTGGCCACGCCTTCGATGCGGTCGATCATCCACTTCAAGACGCGCATGTTTTCACCATAACCGGGCCAAACAAATTTGCCGTCTTCTCCCTTGCGGAACCAATTGACGCAATAAATAGAAGGTATCTTGTTGCTAGATGCCTTGAGCGTTTGGCCCATATTGAGCCAATGCTGGAAATAGTCGCTCATGTTGTAGCCCATGAAAGGCAACATCGCGAAAGGATCGCGGCGCACCACGCCTTGTTGACCTGCTGCTGCGGCGGTGGTTTCTGAACCCATGGTGGCAGCCATATAGACACCCTCGGTCCAATTGCGTGCTTCGGTGACCAAAGGCACGGTCGTGGAGCGACGGCCACCAAAGATGAAAGCGTCAATCGCAACACCATTAGCGTCATCCCACTGGGCATCCAGCGCAGGGTTATTGGTGGCTGCAACGGTAAAGCGCGCGTTGGGGTGCGCGGCTTTTGCGCCTGTTTCTTTGGCGATGGCGGGTGTCCAATCTTTGCCTTGCCAGTCAATCAAATGGTCTGGTAATTTGCCGGTGTCTTTTTCCATGCCTTCCCACCAGACATCGCCGTCGTCGGTCAATGCGACGTTGGTAAAGATCACGTTTTTGTCCAAACTGGCCATGCAGTTGGGGTTGGTGTGGAAATTCGTGCCAGGGGCCACACCAAAGTAACCCGCTTCAGGATTGATCGCGTAGAGCTTGCCGTCAGAGTGCGGTTTGATCCAAGCGATGTCGTCGCCAATGGTGGTGACCTTCCAGCCTTTGAAGCCTTCTGGTGGGACCAGCATCGAGAAGTTGGTTTTGCCGCAAGCGCTGGGGAAAGCAGCTGCCACATGGTATTTTTTTCCTTGCGGATTGGTCACGCCCAAGATGAGCATGTGCTCGGCCAACCACCCTTGGTCGCGCCCCATATTGGATGCAATGCGCAAAGCAAAACATTTTTTACCCAATAAAGCATTGCCGCCGTAGCCAGAACCGTAAGACCAGATCTCGCGCGTTTCGGGGTAATGCACGATGTATTTGGTTTTGTTGCAAGGCCATTTCACATCGGCCTGACCAGCAGCCAAAGGCGCGCCCACCGTGTGCACGCAAGGAACAAATGGTCCGTCCGTACCGATCACGTCGTAGACCGCTTTGCCCATGCGGGTCATGATGCGTTGGTTGACAGCGACGTAGGCGCTGTCTGAGAGTTCAATGCCCACATGCGCGATGTGAGATCCCATAGGGCCCATGCTGAAAGGCACTACATACATGGTGCGACCTTTCATACAACCGTCAAACAGTGGTTGCAAGGTGGCGCGCATTTCAGCAGGTGCCATCCAGTTATTCGTAGGGCCTGCGTCTTCTTTTTTCTCAGAGCAGATGTAAGTGCGGTCTTCTACGCGTGCGACATCGCTGGGGTCAGACCATGCAAGGTAAGAGCCTGGGCGTTTGGCGGGGTTGAGTTTTTTGAAAGTACCCGCGTCTACCAATTGTTGGCATAGGCGTTGGTATTCCTCTTCACTGCCATCGCACCAGTAGACGGTGTCTGGTTTGCACAAGGCCGCCATTTCGGCGACCCAAGCAATCAGTTTGGGATTTTTCACATATGCGGGTGCATTCATTAAAGACTCCAAAGTTAAAAATTGAGGTCAAGGTCCTGCGAGTGATTTGGCAAGACCCTGACCTCAATTGGTTGGGCACTTTTTCTTTTAAGTGGGTGCGGCATTTTAAGAATTTCAACACCCTTATGCACCCAAATGAATAATAAAAACCCCGAGTGCAGTAGAAGAAGGCATTAAAAAAAGCGCCTAAAAGGCGCTTTAAGAAGTAATGTCAGACAATTGAAAACAAAGACTCGAAGTCAGAGTCCTTGCTGGTTAGGCCATGAAAACGGCAATAAAAGCCAGCAAGAAAATCAAAATGCCGCCAGCAACAGGAAGCACGATTGGCATGAGTGGGACGATGGATTCGACCACATCGTTTTGGCCGTCGTGTGAATGGTCGTTTGCTTGGGACATGAAGACTCCTAATTAAATAGCTACATAGATTTTAGTCGACAAGCAAATTGTTTATTCAACGGTTGCTACCACCCGCAATACCTCTTGGCCGTATGCCTCTAATTTTTTTACACCGATTCCAGCAATCCCTTGCAGGGTGTCTAAATTGCTGGGGCCTGCTTTAGCAATTGCCGCCAAAGTGGCGTCATGAAAAATGACATAGGCGGGCAAATTGTGTGACTTCGCCACCTCTGCACGCCAAGCCTTGAGTGCGTCAAATCGCGCTTGGCCCGTGGCATCCAAGGGTGTGGGCGTCGGCTTGTGTACGCTGCCAGATGCGCGGCTTTTCGATTTACCAGTTGAAGGTGTTGAAACAGATGCACGCATACGAATCGACACCTCGCCTTTGAGCACCGCACGCGACCCTTCGGTTAAATAAAGTGTGTTGAAAGTTTGTGCGTCTACGCCCAATGCGCCAATAGCCATGAGTTGGCGCAACACGCCGCGTAATTGCGCTTCGGTAAATTGGGCACCGATTCCAAACGTGCTCAAGCGCGCATGGCCGTATTGCTGAACTTTTTCGGTGTCTTTGCCGCGCAAGATGTCCATCACATGGCCTGCGCCAAAAGTCTTGCCGTCTTGCTGGTGAATTCGGTAGATGGTGGAGAGCAACATGCGGGCGGCTTCTGTTCCGTCCCAAACTTGCGGGGGTTGCAAGCAGTTGTCGCAATTGCCGCATTTGAGTTTGGGGTAGGTTTCGCCGAAATAACCCAGCAATCGTCCTCGGCGGCAGTCGGTGGCTTCAGCCAAGGCGAGCAAGGCATCTAGCTTGCCGCGCATGACTTGTTTGAAGTCTTCTGCCGCAGGACTTTCATCAATCATGCGGCGTTGGTTCACCACATCGTTCAGACCATAGGCCATCCACGCGTCAGCGCTTTGCCCGTCGCGCCCAGCCCGACCCGTTTCTTGGTAATAGCCTTCGATGTTTTTGGGCATGTCTAAGTGCGCAACAAAACGCACATCGGGTTTGTCAATGCCCATGCCAAAGGCAATCGTGGCAACCATTACCAAACCCTCTTCTCGTAAAAAACGGTTCTGGTTGTTTTGCCGCGTAGTCGCAGCTAATCCTGCGTGGTAGGGCAAGGCCGCAATACCCGCGTCGCTAAGCAATTGCGCAACTTCTTCTACCCGTTTGCGCGAGTGGCAATACACGATACCGCTGTTTTGCCCAAAGGGGCCCGTGTGTTCGCGTTGAATAAAACGCAGCAACTGTGTGGACGCATCTTTCTTTTCGATGATGGTGTAGCGGATGTTGGGCCTGTCAAAACTGCTGACGAACTGCTCGGCGTTTTCTAATTGCAAGCGCTCCACAATGTCAGCGCGTGTGGTGGCGTCTGCAGTGGCGGTGAGTGCGATGCGTGGCACGCTTGGATAGCGTTCGTGTAAGACCGTCAGTGCTCGGTATTCGGGTCGGAAGTCGTGGCCCCATTGGCTGACGCAATGGGCTTCGTCAATCGCAAACAAGCTCAAATGTCCTTGGGCATACAAATCATCTAGTTGAGCCAAAAAACGAGGCGTGGTCACGCGCTCAGGTGCGGCATACAACAAAGTCATATCGCGCCGGCGCATGCCTTGTTCGACTGCGTGGGCGTCTTCGCCACTCAAGCTGGAATTTAAAAATGCGGCTTCTACGCCCGCCTCGTGTAAGGCGCCGACTTGGTCATGCATCAGCGCAATCAAAGGCGAAATGACAACGGTGATACCAAGGCCAGCGCGCTGTCTCGCGATCGCGGGGATTTGATAGCACAAAGACTTGCCGCCACCTGTTGGCATCAACACGAGCGCATCACCACCGCCACAGACATGGTTGACGATAGCTTCTTGCGGGCCACGGAAAGCGTCGTAGCCAAATACTTCGCGCAATATGGGGAGATAAGACAAACAAAAATCCGAGAACGGCTAAAACAGCAAAGGCGAAACTATGCCACGGTAATTGGCTGAGATGGTGAAGTGGCAGAAGTGTTTTTACAATGCAAGGCTTATGCAATCCATCTCTTACACGCGTGCGCAGCAATTGCCTGCGATTTTGGCCAAGCGCATCGCGGTGCTCGATGGTGCTATGGGCACCATGATCCAGCGCTTCAAATTAACCGAAGCCCAGTACCGTGGCGAGCGCTTTAAAGATTTCCACAAAGACGTCAAAGGCAATAACGAATTATTGAGTTTGACACGGCCTGATGTAATTCGCGATATCCACGAAGGCTATTTGGCTGCTGGCGCTGACCTGATTGAAACCAATACTTTTGGTGCAACGACTATCGCGCAAGCCGATTACGACATGGCTGATTTGGCGATCGAGATGAACCGCGCATCTGCACAAATTGCACGAGCCGCTTGCGACAAATACAGCACGCCAGATAAACCACGATTTGTTGCTGGAGCGCTAGGCCCCACACCAAAGACTGCCAGCATCAGCCCCGATGTAAATGACGCAGGTGCGCGCAACATCACTTTCGAAGAATTACGGCTTGCGTATTACCAACAGGTGCAAGCATTGGTAGAGGGCGGTAGCGATGTGCTGTTGGTGGAGACGATTTTTGACACGCTCAATGCCAAGGCAGCGTTGTTTGCGATAGAAGAATATTTCGAAGCCAGCGGTGAACGTCTGCCTTTGATCATCAGCGGTACGGTGACCGATGCCTCGGGCCGTATCTTGAGTGGTCAAACCGTGACAGCGTTTTGGCATAGCGTGCGTCATGCCAAACCTTTGGCCATTGGCTTGAACTGTGCATTGGGTGCTGCCTTGATGCGCCCCTATTTGCAAGAACTCGCGCGTGTGGCGGGTGATACTTTTATCAGTTGCTATCCCAATGCAGGGTTGCCCAATCCGATGAGTGATACAGGATTTGATGAAACACCCGCAGATACATCGCGCTTGTTACACGAGTTTGCGGCCGATGGCTTGGTCAATATTGTTGGCGGCTGTTGCGGTACGACGCCCGAACACATTGCCGCCATTGCCAACGCGGTGATGGATCAAAAAGCGCGTGATATCAGCGCCGGACCGTTTTACCGCGAAGCGGCATGATGGTTTGCGCGCCTCTCGCTTAAACACCAACCTTTCAAAACTTAGGCCTTGCTATGACCGCACTTCACCAACTTAGTGCTTGTGACGCCGCCACCCAACTTGCGCAACGCAGTTTGCGCGCAGAAGATTTAGTGCGCGCATGCTTGGAGCATATTGATGCACGCGAACCCGAAGTGCAGGCGTGGGCGTATCTTCAAAAAGATGTTGCTATTGCGCATGCAAAGCAACTCGATGCTGGTGCACACCAAGGCTTGTTACATGGATTGCCGATTGGCGTCAAAGACTTGTTGGCTACCTCTGATATGCCTACGACCTATGGCTCGCGTATCTATGCGAATTACCAACCTGGCTTTGACGCGGCATGCGTAGCGGTTGCTCGGCAACAAGGCGCAGTGCTTGTCGGTAAAACTGTCAGCACCGAGTTCGCCACATTCCAACCGAACCAAACACGCAATCCGCTTCGCTTGACCCATACGCCAGGAGGCTCCTCGTCTGGATCAGCGGCGGCGGTGGCAGACAGCATGGTGCCTTTGGCGATTGGTACGCAAACAGCAGGATCACTGATACGGCCTGCATCGTATTGCGGCATTGTGGCGTTTAAGCCGAGTTTTGGATGTATTGCGCGGGCGGGCGCGAAGTTGCTGTCAGACACTTTGGATACGGTGGGCACTATGGCGCGCACGGTTCCAGATGCTGCATTATTTGCTGCTGCCATGAGCGGTCGCCATGCATGGCTAGTCAAGCCTTTGAATGAACTGTTGTCTAGGCCATTGCGAATTGGAATTTGCAGAACCTATGAGTGGAGCCAAGCAGGAGCTGATACGCAAAATGCATTAGCAAATGCAGAACAGCTGCTTAAAAAAGAACGTATCTTTGAAGTCAAAGACCTGAAGCTCCCGAAAGACTTTGAAACATTGGCACAAGCACAGACGCAAGTGCAATTATTTGAACAGGCCCATAACTTGGTGCACGAGTATCTTGCGCATTTCTCACAGTTGAGCCCACGCTTACAAGGCATATTGAAAAGTGGCAAAGACATCTCGCATGCGCAATACGATGCAGCACTGCAACACATCGCCAAATGTCGCATGCAATTACAAACGATCTTCCAGGATGTGGATGTGCTGCTAGCACCTAGTGCGCAAGGTGAGGCGCCAGACAATTTAGACAACACTGGAGACCCCGTGTTTTGTCGTATTTGGACAGTGCTGCATACGCCTGCTATCAATGTGCCCGCTGGACTAGGCGCTCACGGTATGCCAGTAGGTTTGCAAGTGGTAGGCAACTTTGGCGCCGATGCCTTGGCGTTGGCAGCAGCGCATGCGGTTCACCAATGTTTGGATGGTGTGAACCATTAAAACTGCTAACTAGTGGTCTAAAATACTCAACTTCTCAAGGAGCGTTGCAGCTTTACCCTCGTGCGTAAAGTCAGGCTTGAGAAATTTTCTTTGCAACGACGCTCACCTGATTGATTTGCCCAGGTGAGAGAACCTTCCATGTATTCAACGTTTGTGCCGCCGATGAAACTCGCAGGCTTAGAACCTGTTTTGATTGGCGCAACCCAACCCGACGCCGAAGGTAACACTCCGCGTGGATCATTCGTCAATGTGGGCGAACGCACCAATGTCACGGGCTCTAAAGCCTTTGCCCGCATGATTTTGAATGGCGACTACGAGCA
The DNA here is from genome assembly GCA_964343725.1 of uncultured Bordetella sp. Lineage (GTDB taxonomy): Bacteria > Pseudomonadota > Gammaproteobacteria > Burkholderiales > Burkholderiaceae_C > Limnohabitans. The sequence goes on along the minus strand of CAYFLF010000031.1, from coordinate 1,536 downwards.
AGCGCTTGCTGTGGCGCGTCAACAAGTGGAAAACGGCGCGCAAATTATTGACGTCAACATGGACGAGGCGATGCTCGATAGTGAAGCGGCCATGGTGCGGTTTTTAAACCTCATGGCAGGCGAACCAGACATTGCCCGCGTACCGGTGATGGTCGATTCAAGCAAGTGGTCGGTGATCGAGGCGGGTTTGCGTTGCATCCAAGGCAAGGGCATTGTCAATTCGATCAGCATGAAAGAAGGCGTCGAAGAATTCAAACGCCAAGCTAAATTGGTCAAGCGTTATGGTGCAGCAGCGGTCGTGATGGCGTTTGATGAAAAAGGCCAGGCGGACACCTTTGCACGCAAGATAGAAATTTGTGAACGAGCCTACCGTGTTTTGGTTGACGAGGTGGGTTTTCCGCCTGAGGACATTGTCTTTGATCCCAATATTTTTGCGATCGCCACAGGCATAGAAGAGCACAACAACTACGCGGTGGACTTTATAGAAGCGACGCGCTGGATCAAACAAAACTTAGCTGGCGCCAAAGTCAGCGGCGGTGTGTCCAATGTGAGCTTCTCATTTCGCGGTAACGACCCCGTGCGTGAAGCGATACACACTGTGTTTTTGTATCACGCAATTTCGGCAGGGATGGACATGGGAATCGTCAATGCCGGCATGATTGGCGTCTACGACGATCTAGAACCAGTTTTGCGTGAACGCGTCGAAGACGTGGTGCTCAACCGAGTACCGAAATATAAAGAAGGCGAAGAGCGACTTACGCCAAGTGAGCGCTTGATCGAAGTTGCCGAGAGCGCAAAAGGAGCGGCCAAAGACGACAGCCAAAAGCTTGCTTGGCGTGGAACGGCCGACACCCCCGTGCCTGTTAAGCAACGGTTAAGCCATGCCCTAGTTCATGGCATTACAGAGTTCATCACTGAAGATACCGAAGAGGCGTATCAAGAGATTTTGAAAACAGGCGGGCGCCCGCTACATGTGATTGAAGGCCCTTTGATGGACGGTATGAATGTGGTGGGCGATTTGTTTGGCCAAGGCAAGATGTTTTTGCCGCAAGTGGTGAAGTCCGCGCGCGTGATGAAGCAAGCCGTGGCGCATCTCGTGCCTTACATCGAAGAAGAAAAACGCATGCAAGCGCAAGCGGGTGAAGACGTGAAAGCCAAAGGCAAGATCGTGATTGCAACCGTAAAAGGTGATGTGCACGACATTGGTAAAAACATCGTCACGGTGGTACTACAGTGCAATAACTTTGATGTGGTGAACATGGGTGTGATGGTGCCCTGCCACGAAATCTTGGCCAAAGCCAAAGAAGAAGAAGCCGACATGATTGGCCTCTCTGGTCTTATCACCCCTTCGCTAGAAGAAATGCAATATGTCGCGGGCGAAATGCAAAAAGATGCGTTTTTCCGCGACAAAAAAATGCCGTTGATGATTGGCGGCGCTACGACTAGCCGTGTGCACACGGCGGTCAAAATTGCGCCGCACTATGAAGGGCCTGTGGTGTATGTGCCCGATGCTTCTCGTAGTGTGAGCGTGGCGCA
>CAYFLF010000030.1:0-13645 GCA_964343725.1 uncultured Bordetella sp. | reverse complement strand
AATAAATCTGAAAAAATCCAAGACTACAAAGCCAAAGAAATTACTTACGCATCCACCAATACCAACGGAACTGGGCCCTACATCATCAAAGAATGGCAACCCGATCAAAAGTTGGTGATGACTGCAAACAAAGCATGGTGGGATAAGTTGCAAGGCAATGTGACCGATGTGGTCTACACGCCTATCAAATCAGATCCAACACGGATTGCTGCGCTGTTGTCAGGTAACGTAGACGCAGTGACAGACTTACCTACGCAAGACGTTGCGCGTTTACGCTCCACACCTTCTGTCTCGGTGTTAGATGGGCCAGAGGTTCGCACTATCTTTTTGGCGCTGGACCAAGGCAGTGAGGAACTGAAATACGGCCAAAAAGGGAAAAATATATTCAAAGATGTGCGCGTACGCAAAGCTTTGAGTATGTCGATTGACAGGGTGGCTATTCAGCGTAGCATCATGCGTGGCCTTTCGTTGCCCGCGGCCATCATGGTGGCTCCAGGTGTGAATGGGTATTCCGCCGACTTAGACAAAGTGCAAAGTGCCGACATTGAAGGCGCCAAAAAATTGCTAGCCGATGCAGGCTATCCCAATGGTGTGGAATTCACCCTAGATTGTCCCAATAACCGCTATGTCAATGACGAAGAGGTTTGCCAGGCCGTCATCAATATGTGGGCGAAGGCGGGCATCAAAGCCAAACTCAATGCGATGAATTTTGGCCCTTTTATTGCCAAAGTGCAGAACTTTGACTCCAGTGCTTACATGCTGGGTTGGGGGGTCGCCAATTACGATGCGCAGTATTCTTTGCAGTCGTTAGTGATGACACGCACCCAAGGTGCAGATGGCAGCTTCAATTTTTCTAAAACTAGCAATACCAAACTCGACAGCTTGGTAGAGTCAATGAAGGGTGAAACTGATAAAAATAAACGTGATGCCTTTATCAAAGAGGCTTTGACGTTGACTCGTGACGAAGTTTTATACATCCCCCTGCATCACCAAATGCGCCCTTGGGCCATGAAGCAAAACGTGACAATGTCGCACAATTCAAATGATGCGCCAAAGATGTATTACGTCACTGTGAAATAAGCTACAGGGCATTTCAATCTATTTGAACAAATTAATGGCGACCTTCTTCTACTGCATGGCATGCGATTTGAATGCCTTTTAAATTCAGAAGAGAGGGTCGCTCTGTTTTACAGCGTTCCTTAGCCAGCGGGCAGCGCGGATGAAAACTACAGCCTGAGGGTGGATGAAGCGGATTGGGAACTTCCCCCTGCACGGGAGTGCGAGAGTGTCCGGTTGTTTTGAGTTGGGGAATTGCATCCAACAGCATCCGCGTGTAGGGATGCTGTGGATTTCCAAAAAGCGTATGTTTATCGGCTAATTCCACTATCTGACCCAAATACATCACGCCTACTTTGTCGCTGACATGTCGAACGACAGCCAGATTATGCGAAATGAATAAATAAGTAAGACCACGCGCACGTTGCAGGTCTTTCATGATGTTGAGAACTTGGGCCTGCACACTTACGTCTAATGCAGAGGTAGGTTCATCACAGACTAAAAATTCGGGCGCTGTGGCGAGCGCGCGGGCAATAGAGATACGTTGTCGTTGGCCGCCTGAAAACTGGTGTGGATATTTGGCTAAATCTTGACTTGATAGACCTACTGATTCCAGCAGAGTAGTCACTTGAGATTGCAGTTCATTGACACTTGTCACGAGTTGGTGTTCTCTTAAAGGTTCTCCCACAATCGATTCAACCGTCCATCTTGGATTCAAGCTCGCATAGGGGTCTTGAAAAATCATTTGGATGCGGCGACGTAAGGCTTTAGCGTTCTCCGATTTGAAAATGGTATGAGCGTCTTGCCCATCAAAAGTGAAATTACCTCGTGTCGGCGTATATAAACCAACAAGTAGTCGCGCTATTGTGCTTTTGCCACAGCCCGATTCACCCACCAGCGCTAATGTTGTTCCTTTTTCAATCGCAAAACTGACACCGTCTACCGCTTTGAGGATTTGCCGAGGTTTTCTCTCAATGACGCGGGTGAGCCAGGGTGCAGATACATCAAAGAATTTGGCTAAATCGTCCGCCACAATTAGGGACGCTGTTGGAGAAGTTAGTGGTTCGGTGGAGTTGCTCATCATGCATCTCCTGCATGGTCGTCCTGTAGCCAGCAGGCGACTTGGGTTTGCGGAAATCCTTGTACAGCTTTTAACTCGGGCTTAGATTGGCTACATTTTTTTAATATTTGAGAACATCTTGGATTGAAAGCACAGCCAGTCGGAATCGCATTTAGGCGGGGCATGGCGCCATCGATTTGATTTAAACGATCACGGTCAACTTCCATATCTGGAATGGAGGCCATGAGACCTATGGTGTAAGGATGTTGGGGTTGGTGAATCACTTGTTGAACAGAGCCTATTTCAACTATGCGACCTGCATACATCACAGCAACGCGGTCACAAGTTTCAGCAATCACGCCCATGTCATGCGTAATCAGCATGACTGCAGCCCCTTTTTGCTGGCAAATATTTTTTAACAATCCGATGATTTGTGCTTGGATCGAAACATCCAGTGCGGTAGTAGGTTCATCGGCTACGATCAATTCGGGTTGCGCTGCTAGTGCCAAGGCAATCACGACTCTTTGGCGCATGCCACCTGAGAATTGATGAGGGTAGTGATCAATTCTTTCTGCAGCCGCAGGAATTCCTGTGTCTTCAAGCAATCCTATGGCGCGTTGGCGCGCTTGCGCATGGGTCATAGGAATATGTGCTTGTATGGTTTCTATTAATTGCTGACCAATTGAAAAAAGAGGATTTAGGGAGGAGAGCGGGTCTTGAAAGATAGCTCCGATTTTGCGTCCGCGGATGCTGCGCATTTCGTCGCTTGTTAAGTTGTCGATTCGCTGGCCGTTCAAAATAACTTCGCCATCTGCAATATGACCGGGGGGTTCTAGCAAACCAATGATGGACGCACCGGTAAGCGATTTCCCAGCACCAGACTCTCCGACAATACCAAGAATCTCCCCAGGTGCGATGGCAAAGGAAACGCCATCCAGTGCGCGCAGGGTTCCACGACGGCCGGGAAACTCCACCACCAAATTCTTGACTTCCAGTAAGCTCATAGTTGATGCACTTATATATATGCTTGGCGTAAAAATAATTAGTGCAGCCTTGGATTGAGTGCATCGCGAAGCCAGTCGCCCAATAAGTTGACAGACAAAGCGATGAGCACCAAGGTAGCGCCTGGAAATATGGTGATCCACCATTCGCCTGAAAATAAAAAATCATTTCCAATACGAATCAACGTACCTAGCGAGGGTGAAGTAGGGGGTACACCAACCCCCAAGAAGGACAAAGTGGCTTCCGTGATGATGGCTGTAGCCACTTGTATCGTGGCCAAAACCATGACGGGTCCAAGCACATTGGGTAAAACATGTCGAACCATGATTCTGAATGGGGCCACGCCAATGACGCTAGCTGCTTGAACGTATTCTTTGTTGCGCTCCACTAGCGTGGTGCCGCGGACTGTACGAGCGTATTGCACCCACCCAGTTAGAGAAATAGACAAAATCAATACGCCAAATGCTAAGGACTCATTTGCTTGCGGAAACAAGGCTCGGCCAACACCAGCAATGAGCAAAGCTACCAGTATGGCTGGGAATGAAAGCATCACATCACAAAGCCGCATCAGAAGCGTGTCAAGCCACCCTCCTTTGAATCCAGCTAGTAGTCCAAGGCTGACGCCAACGCAAAGGGAAACCGCAACGGAAGCCAAACCTACGATCAATGAAATACGGGCACCGTAGATGAGTGCAGACAAAATATCGCGCCCCTGGTCGTCGGTGCCTAATAGATATTTAAGACTTCCCTCCGCAGACCAAGCAGGTGGCAAGCGCGCGTCCATCAAGTCAAGACTTGCGGGATCAAAAGGATTGGTGGGTGCTATCCATTGGGCAAATATGGAGCTGAAAACAATCAAAAAAGCGATGGCAGCGGCAACCATGGCCGATTTGGATTGCTTGAAGCTATGCCCGATGTCGCTATCAAACCAACGGCTGATTGAATTTCCCACGATCAATGCCTCTCTAATTTACTGATACGTAATCGAGGATCCACTACAAAGTAAAGCAAATCCACAATCAAATTGATGACCACAAATATGAGAGCGATCAAGCACAAATAAGCAGCCATCACAGGCACATCGGCAAAGGTCACAGCTTGAATGAACAATAGCCCCATGCCAGGCCACTGAAATACAGTTTCAGTGATGATGGCAAATGCAATCAAACCGCCAAGTTGTAATCCGGTAATTGTCATGACTGGTATCAGAGTATTTTTGAGCGCATGGCTAAAGTGGATGGCACGACTTGATAAGCCCCGTGCACGAGCGAACTTGATGTAATCCGTTCTCAAGACTTCGAGCATTTCGGTTCTGACTAACCGCATGATGAGCGTCAGTTGAAAGATAGCAAGCGTTAGGGCAGGTAATGCAATGTGGTGCCAGCCCTTTGCCGTCAATAAACCTGTGCTCCACCATCCAAGACGTATGGCGTCGCCCCTACCGAAACTGGGAAACCAGCCCAACACGACAGAGAAAACAAGAATTAACAAAATACCGATCAAAAACGTAGGAAGTGACACGCCAAGCAAAGAGACGGTCATGAGTAATTGGCTCATCCAGGTATCTCTTTTAAGAGCTGCATAGACACCCATGGGGATGCCTAATAGCAATGCCATGCCCGCAGCGATAAAAGCGAGTTCAAGGGTTGCGGGTAATCGATCCGCAATTAGTTTGGAAACTTTGGCTCCCTGACGAAGGCTGATTCCAAATTCACCCTGCGCGGCATTGATTAAAAAATTCCAAAACTGGATGACAAAAGATTGATCGAGTCCTAGGTCGCGACGCAGGTTGGTAATTTGCTCTGCGGTGGCGTCTTGTCCAAGCATAAAAAGAACCGGATCACCCACATATTGAAACAACAAAAAGGCAACAAAGGCCACACATACCATCACGATGACAGCTTGGATAAGTCGTTGCGTTATGTAGGAAAACATGGAGATTTTGAGATTGGCGCAATCCTAGGTTATGGCAAGCAAGATGATATCGGTGGCCCGAATGGCGTCAATTGAAGCCCCTCCGCACGATATGCAGGCCAGCTGATATCGACATTTAAACACGCAACTACCATAAAAACCCTAGTGCGTATTGGTGCTTCTAGGACTTATCCTTGCGATGGATTAAAAATTTAATGAGGAGACTGTTATGAAATTATTGAAATTTTTATCAAAAGGTTTGCTAATTGCAAGCCTCACTGGAGCCGCTTTTGCTCAGCAAGTTATCACGCTGCATGGTGCTTCGCAATTCGGTGATGACCATGCATTTACCAAGGCCATGGTGCGATTTGAAGAACTGGTTAAAAAGTATTACGGCAAGCCAGTCAATTTCGTGATGCATAAAAACAGCGAGTTAGGACTAGAAAAAGACTATTTTGCTTACATGAATCAAGGGAAGGCTGTGGACTATGCCATTGTCTCTCCAGCCCATATGTCTACTTTTTCCAAGGCGGCTCCCTTTATCGATGCCCCCTTCCTTTTCTCTGATCTTGCACATTGGAACAAGGTGCTAGACCAAGATTTACTCAAACCTATTGCCGATGAGGTAGCCCAAAAAGCAGAAGTGATGTTGATTGGCTACGCTGGTGGCGGTGTTCGCAATATTTTTTCAAATAAATCCGCCTCCAACCTCTCGGAGTTGAAAAACCTCAAGGTTCGTGTGCAGGGCGCGCCTATTTGGAGTCGAACATTCGGTGCCATTGGCATGGCGCCGACTGTGATTGCCTATAACGAGGTTTACAACGCCATTCAAAACAACGTGATCCAAGCCGGAGAAAACGAAGCTGCTGGTGTGGAGGCGATGAAGTTTTATGAAGTGGGCCCTAACCTCTTGATGACACGCCACGCTATTACCATCCGACCTTTGTGCTTCTCTGTGAAAACTTTGAATAAGCTTCCTAAAGATTTACAAGATGCCATCATCAAAGCCGGCAAAGAGGCAGGTGCCTATGGCCGACAAGTAGAGTCTTCTGAAGACCAGGCGAAGTTAGACAAATATGCCAAAGAGGGCAAGTTGAAGATGGTGACATTCTCTGAGCGTGCCCAAATGCAAAAATTGGTAGAGCCTGTGATGGCTGCATATGCAAAAGAGGTGGGTGCTGAAGACATTTACAACAAAATCAATGCGCTCAAATAAAGCATGCAACAAGTCCTAGACGGTATACACCGCCTTTTAATAGGGTTGCTGGCAGTCACCGTAGTGTTATTGATGGTGCCTGTCAGCCTGCAAATTTTTTCGCGGTTTACCGATCTCATTCCACGTTACATGTGGACCGAAGAGATGAGCCGATTTTTGTTCATTTGGATGGTCATGATCGGCGCATCAATTGGAGTGCGAGAAGGTTTGCATTTTGATGTGGACGTTTGGCCTAGCCTAAAACCCAAGACGTCACTTCTTCTTAAATTGGTCAGCAATCTATTTGTAATTGCTTTTGCTGTAGTGGTGCTTTATTGGGGAATTGAATTTACAAAATTTGGGTGGAACCAGTCGTCGGAGCTAGCTGATATGCCGATGTGGTGGATTTTTATTGCATGGCCTCTATGCGGAGCCTTATGGCTTGCTTTTTTGATTGACGGTACTTTGCGAGAGATACGTCGCCTCCCCAGCATTTCTCAGGAAATAGAAACGAGCATATGAATTCTGTAGTTTTGACTCCAGGCATGGCCGCATTGGTATTGTTTGGAGGGTTTTTCTTCCTATTGATTTTGCGGGTTCCTGTTGCGTTTGCCCTTGGCTTATCAGCCCTGCCTGTTCTTTTGATAGAACCGCGCTTGTCCCCCATGGTCTTGTTCAATGAAATGTTCAAGTCCTATAACTCTTTTATTTTGTTGGCAGTACCGTTTTTTTTGCTCACCGCTAATTTGATGAATGTGGGTGGTATCACGGACCGATTGCTTCGCTTGTCACGCGCTTTGGTGGGCCACTTTCCTGGCGGACTCGCGCAAATCAATGTGTTGCTTTCAGTTTTTTTTGCAGGTATCTCGGGTTCATCGACTGCAGATGCCGCTAGTCAGGGCAAGTTGTTTATCGAAGCGCAGGTCAAAGAGGGTTACGACTTGTCTTTTTCAATTGCGATTACCGCAGTGTCTGCGGTATTGGCGGTCATCATTCCACCGTCCATCCTCATGGTGGTGTGGGGCGGTGTGATTTCAACATCTATTGGCGCCATGTATTTGGCTGGAATTGTCCCCGGCCTGTTGATTGGCGGAGCGCAGATGATGACGGTACATGCCTATGCCAAGCGTAGAAATTACCCTGTCTATCCCAGAGCAAATTTTGCTGAAATTGTGCAATCAGCCTCTATTTCTATTCCTGCTCTGATGACGCCCGTGATTATTGTGGGCGGCATTTTGTTGGGATGGTTTACTGCTACCGAGTCTGCCGCTGTTGCAGTTTTATATGCCGCGGTTCTCTCAATATTCTTTTATCGTGAATTGTCACCCTCTCAATTACGAGAAGCTATTGTGGAGACGGGCAGACTCTCAGCAGTCGCACTGTTTTGTGTAGGCACTGCCTCTGTATTTGGATGGCTTCTTGCTTATTACCAAATCCCGAAAGCCTTGCTCTCGAATGTACAGGCTTGGGGGCTTGGCGTTATCGGCGTAGGATTTTTGATAGCTGGTGCTTTTTTGGTGGTAGGGTGTTTTTTAGACGCTATTCCTGCCATCATTATTGTGGGAACTACCTTGCAACCTTTGGCTGCATCTGTAGGGATGCACCCAGTACATTTTGCAATCGTAGGTATCGTTTCCTTGGCGTTTGGGTTAATTACTCCCCCTTATGGAATGTGCCTAATGATTTCCTGTGCAGTCGCAAAAGTGCCACTAAGGTTTGCATTAAAAGACACCATGATAATGCTTATTCCTATGTTAGTGGTGCTATGTGGCGTGATTGTTTTTCCTGAATTGGCGCTCTTTATGCCACGTACATTTGCTCCAGACATGTTGAAATAAGAGCAGGCAAAATAACGCCTACTTTTTTCATAGGAGCGCATCATGACTTCACGTCGTCAGTTTATGGGCCAGTCTGCTGCGGCAGCATCGGCTTTGGCATTTCCATTGGTAGGCGGTGCACAGCCAAAAGCCATCAAAGTAGGCGTTTTGCATCCTGTCACGGGGGCACTTGCATATTCAGGACAGCAATGCCGCGAAGGCGTCATGATGGCGATAGAAGACATCAATAAGGCTGGTGGTATCAAGTCCATAGGTGGTGCCAAGATTGAGGCCTTGTTGGGTGATGCCCAATCTACGCCCCAAGCCGGCGCGGCAGAGGTTGAAAAGATGAACGAAGCGGGTGTGAGTGCCATTGTGGGTGCCTTTGCTTCTGCAATTTGTTTGGCAACTACGCAGGCGGCCGCTAAATACAACTTGCCGCATGTTGTAGACGTTGGTGTAGCAGACCAAATCGTGGAGCGTGGTTTGAAAAACACCTTCCGTTTTGGCCCAGGCTATAAAAAATGTGCGGAAGTGGCGGTTGCTAATTTGCATGTGCTCAACACTGCGGCTGGAAAGCCTGCTCGCACTGTAATGATCATCCACGAGGAATCATTATTTGGAACGGGAACTGCCAACTTATTAGCGCGCGAACTGCCTGGGTATGGCTATGACGTCAAAGAAGTTGTCAAACATGCAAACCCTACGCGTGACTTCAATAATATTGTGTTGCGTATGAAGCAGGTGAACCCTGACATTGTGATACCTGCCAACTATTACAACGAGTATGCATTGTTAGTTAGAACGATGCAGCAGCAAAAGGTGACTCCTAAGGCGATTTACTCTGTTTTGGGTGGTGCTGCATCGAGTTATAAATTTGTCAAAGAATTCCCTGACGCCGCCAACGGCATCATTGATTGCAACCATTGGTTCAATCCGCGCGATAAGCGTTCGATAGAACTCAAGAAACGTGTAGAAGCCAAAAATTTATTTTTTAGCTACGAAGTATTCATGGCCTACACAGCGATGCGCTTATTGGCTGATGCTATGGAGCGAGCAAAATCGACCGATCGTGCTGCGATCATCGAAGCTTTAGGAAAGAGTACTTTCTCGGATCACATCATGCCCTATGGCACGACCCAGTTTGTCAATGGTCAAAACATGGGTGCACAACCTTTGATGACGCAAGTGGTCAAAGGGGATATCAAAGTCATTATTCCGCGTGATTACCGCGAAGTTGAGCCCGTTTTTCCTCTGAACGCATAACGTTCCCCGGATCAAGCGGTGTTTGATCTGTCTATTCTGTTCGCTTCTGTCCTAAACGGCATCACTACTGGTGCCGTTTATGCATTGATTGCGCTCGGACTGACCTTGATCTACGGTGTATTGCACATCATCAACTTTGCTCATGGTGCCATGTTGATGGCGGCTTTGTACGGTGTTTATTTCTTGAAAGAGAAAATTGGGCTAGACCCATATGGGGCTATTTCTTTAGTGGTGCCTGCAATGTTTGCTGCAGGCTATTTACTTCAGCGAGTAATTATCAACCGAGCTAGTCATGGCAAGGATGAAAATATTTTGCTAGTGACTTTGGGAATTTCTATCGTTCTCGAAAATCTAGCCTTGTTGTTTTTCAAGTCAGATACGCGCAATATTGAAACAGCCTATACCCTCACCACCGTCAATATTGGTCCTGCGATGATTGCGCTGCCTAAACTGGTGGCATTTGTTGGTGCACTGTTAGTTTCAGCACTATTGCTAGCTGTGATGCGGTTTACTTTTTTAGGGCGCGCGATACGGGCGGTGGCAAAAGAAAAACAAGGCGCTCGATTGATGGGCATTGATGTGGATCATGTGTACGCCATGTCATTTGGAATCGGTGCCGCTTGCTTAGGCGCTGCAGCATGTTTTCTATTACCCGCTTACTATGTCAATCCCATGGTAGGTAGTGGTTTTGTTCTTGTGGCATTCACGATTGTCGTATTAGGTGGTATGGGTAGTTTCATAGGAGCCTTGCTTGGGGGACTACTTATCGGCGTAGTGGAATCGGTTGGCGGCTTGTATTTGGGTGAGTCGCTAGGGCAAGTTGGAATATTCGCCATCTTTATTGCAGTTCTTCTTTTTCGCCCACAGGGTTTATTTGGGGCGCGTAGTTGAGAGATTTTTCCGCTATTGCTACCTTTGTATTGTTGGTAGGTGCCATTCCATTCATGACGGATTCTGGCGTAGTCCTTAATTTTGTCATGATGGCTTTGTACGCCTGTTTATTAGCGCAAGCATGGAATGTACTTGGTGGTTTAGGAGGTCAGTTTTCTTTTGGGCATGCACTCTTTTTTGGTACTGGCGCTTATGTGCAAGTGATGACACAGGTCCATTGGGGTTGGAATCCTTGGGTATCGATACTGATTGCCATGGGTATGAGTGCTGTCATTGGTTTATCAGTTGGTGCTTTGTCTTTTCGTTATGGTTTGAGAGGTTCATACTTTGCTTTGGTGACTTTGGCATTTGCTGAAGTTTTCCGGATCGTTGCCTTATCGGTCACATTTACTGGAGCTGGCGTAGGTTTGATGTTGCCGCTGCGTGAGTCATTTGGCAATATGCAATTTGCTTCGAAGGCGGGTTATCTGTGGCTGGTACTAGGATTGGTTGCGATAGCCTTATTAACAACCGCGTGGTTACGCCATTCCCGCTTTGGTGCCTATTTGCAAGCTGTGCGGGACAACGAAGACGCTGCCAGGGCGATTGGGGTGAATCCATTCACTATCAAGTTATGGGCTACGGTGATCTCAGGGGCACTAATGGGAGCAGGTGGTGCTTTTTATGTGCAAGTTTTTCAATACATTGATCCTGCATTAGCCTTTGGCCCTCACACCTCTGTCGAAGCTTTGGTTGGCGCGATTGTGGGGGGCATGGGAACCTTATGGGGCCCGGTAGTGGGTGCATTGACTCTCCATGTTTTGGCTGATGTCACGCGCAATTTATTTGGTCAATTACCGGGTATCAATATGGTCGTCTACGGCTGTGTTTTGGTGTTAATCGTGATGTTTATGCCCAGAGGAATTATTGGTATCAAATTCCACAAACCCAAACAATCCCATCCAATACCTCCTGTCGATAAGGAGAGTGTGTGAACTTACTACAAGTTAAAAACGTTTCGCGTGCTTTTGGTGGATTACGTGCAGTTCAAGATGTCAGTCTGAATGTGTCTGAGGGTAGTTTGACAGCATTGATTGGGCCTAATGGCGCTGGCAAAACAACCTTGTTTGCGCTCATGTCAGGTTTTTTGCGTCCAGACCAAGGTCAAATTATTTTTGATGGCGTTGACATTACAGGTCGTGCTCCTCATCTCAATGCGCTACTGGGATTGACCCGTACTTTTCAAATTGTGCAACCCTTTGCCGCACAAACTGTTCGAGAGAATATTGCGGTTGGCGCTCATCTTCAGCATGCGCGTCGTGATGAGGCACTCAGTGCAGCGGAAGAAGTTGCCCAACGTGTGGGGCTATACGCCCAGTTGGACAAGCCCGCGGCCGACTTAACTGTGGCAGGTCGTAAACGGTTGGAGTTAGCCCGAGCTTTGGCAACACAACCTAAGCTGTTACTTCTAGATGAGGTGTTGGCAGGGTTAAACCCACAAGAGATTCAAGAAATGTTGCCTGTTGTTCATGGCTTGGTCGAGGGAGGGGTGACGGTCTTGATGATTGAACATGTGATGCAAGCTGTGATGAACCTCGCCCAACACGTTTGGGTTTTGGCCCAAGGGCAGCTCATTGCGCAAGGTTCGCCAAGCGAAGTCACGCGTAATCCTCAAGTCGTGGAAGCCTATCTTGGCCACGGTACAGCTGCACGCTTACTACAAACGCAGCAGGTGCAGCATGCATGATCTGCTCGTTATTGAAAATTTGCGTGCTGGATATGGTGCGGTAGAAGTATTGCGCTCAGTGGATATGCATGTTGCCCCTGGCGAGTTAATTGCATTACTGGGCAGCAATGGGGCTGGTAAAACAACACTTAACGCAGTGGTTTCTGGATTGGTACCTGCGCGAAGTGGCAAGGTAGTCTTTGATGGTGAAGATTTAACAGGTGTGCACTATCGGCGCATCGTGCAAGCTGGCTTGATTCAGGTGCCTGAAGGCCGCAAGATTTTTCCTAACCTCACGGTGATTGAAAACTTAGAGTTAGGCGCTTTCACTCGCGCGCGAAACAAAATAGCCGAAAACATGGCCAAAGTATTTGAGACTTTTCCTAGGTTGCATGAGCGTGCAGTTCAATTGGCTGGCACCATGAGCGGAGGAGAGCAACAAATGCTGGCGATTGGTAGAGGATTGATGGCAGAACCGAAGCTATTGATCCTGGATGAGCCATCGCTTGGCTTATCACCCTTGCTGGTAGAAGAAATGTTTGCGCTCATTGCAAAATTAAGAGCCGATGGATTGGCCATCATGCTGGTCGAACAAAATGTCGGACAGTCACTCGATATTGCTGACCGAGCCTATGTCATGGAAAACGGAACAATCCGATTTTCTGGAACTTCTCAGCAATTACTGGCCAGTGACGCATTACGTCAAGCTTATTTGGGTGTCTGAGAGAACATATGCAATTTCGAAGCGCTATTTTTCTTTTCTATTATTTTTTTACTTTAGGTTACATATTAGATTCGCATGCGCAAACCCAAAGTACATCGAATGCACCAGTTCGAATTTTCGTAGGTGCGCCCGCTGGTGGGAGTACCGATACGATGGCTCGCGCAATCGCACAAGCTATGGGACATCAACTTGGGCGCCATGTCATTATTGAAAATCGGCCAGGAGCTGGAGGAAATTTAGCAGCTGAATTGGTGGCCAGAGCGGCTCCAGATGGACAAACTTTGCTCATGAGCTTTACCAGTCACGCTATCAATGCTTCTCTTTATCCGCAATTACCTTTTGATCCGATAAGAGACTTCACGCCTCTTACTATGGTGTCCACTTCTCCTTCCGTGCTCGTTGCACACCCATCAGTTCCAGTCAACAATATGAAAGAACTAATTGCCTTGGCCAAATCTAAGCCAGGACAGCTCAATTTTGCGATTGGTGCTTTAGGCTCATCGCTGCATCTAGCGGGTGAAGCTTTCAAATTGAAGGCGGGTGTCTACATTGTGAATATTCCTTACCGTGGAACATCGCCGGCTGTTCAAGACTTGTTAGCTGGACAAGTGGAATTAATGTTTGCTGCTGTAGGAAATGTGCAGCAACATATCAAGGCTGGAAAATTAAAAGCTTTGGGCGTCACGAGCACCCACCGTTTGCCTAGCTTGCCTGATGTGCCAGCGATTGCTGATAGCTTGCCTGGATTTGAATCAAGCGCTTGGTTTGGTTTATTTGGTCCAGCAAAGTTGCCTCCTGAAATTTTGCGCAATTGGAGTGACGCCGCTCGCGCTGCCGTCAATAGTCCTGACGGGCGAAGGCGAATTGAAGCGGAAGGAGCAACGCCAATTGGCAATAGTCCTCAAGAATTTTCTAAATTTCTCACGGCAGATATTCAGCGTTGGAGAGAGGTTGTCAAGTTCTCTGGAGCTAAGCCAGAATGAATTTAACAACCAATAACTCCAACTCGACGCCC